>JABIQT010000167.1 GCA_018667995.1 Candidatus Latescibacterota bacterium | reverse complement strand
GTCTCGTAGTGTCCGCCAGATCACGTCGCGAAGGTCCCACAAGTCTATCCAATGATAATCGGTCGAGCAGACTCACTGCCGCGGGGAATGTGCTACGGTGATTGCTGCGCAATTGGGCTTGGAGGATCGACGCTCGGGACCGCGACTGATTCCAGGGAGCTCCGCGGGCGGAATCAGTACAATCAAGTGGTGGCACGTATCACCTCCGATGGAGATGTGATTCCATTCCTGAGCAGTCGTAGGCCGTCGTCGCGGAGGCTCTGGAGACCGGATTGCAACGCCAAATCTCGGATTTCTAAAGTACTCGCTCGACCACCAATTAGATGGCTCAACTCCGGCGAGGCGGGAAGTATCTCGGTGATAGCCATACGCCCGCGATATCCAGATTGAAAGCAGCCCGGACACCCCGTCCCAACCTTGATGAAGAAGGAGGACTCAATCCCAAGAAGTGACATCTGCCGATCGGTCAATTCCGCCTCTTGGATGCACTGGCTGCAGTTCATTCGGACCAGTCGTTGTGTCAATATGAGGCGCAAAGCCGAAGCGACGAGGAAGGGCTCAACGCCCAAGTCGAACAGTCGTCCGATGGCGCCTGGGGAATCAGATGTATGAAGACTGCTGAGTACAAGATGTCCGGTCAGTGAGGCCTCAACAGCTATCAGAGCATTTTCCCTATCCCGTATTTCACCTACGAGAATTACATCAGGATCCTGTCGGAGAAAGGATCGAAGTGCCTTATCGAACGTTAGTCCTATCTCGGGGTGTACCTGTGTTTGGTTTATTCCGGGAAGCTCGTATTCGATCGGATCTTCGACCGTGAGGATATTCATCGTTCCAGTATTGAGATGATTCAGCGCTGCGTATAAAGTCGTAGTCTTACCACTTCCAGTGGGACCCGTAATCAGAATCAGGCCATGAGAGGCTTCAATGGCCAGCTCCAACTGGGAGAAGACCTCACCGCGAAGTCCAAGACCATCGAGCCTGAAAGAAACGGCAGTTTTATCGAGGACGCGCAACACAACCTTCTCCCCATGAGCGGTTGGTGTTGTGGACATACGCAAATCTATAGACCGCTCGTCATATTTGAATGTGATCTTACCATCCTGAGGGCGGCGCTTCTCGGCTATATCCATGTCCGCCAGAACCTTGAGCCGAGATACAATTGCGAGACGCTCAGACCAGGGCGGCGATGTCAAAGACTGCATCACGCCATCAATCCTATAACGGAGAGCCAGAATCCCTTCAAAGGGCTCGATGTGAATGTCACTGGCCCCCATCTCAATCGCAGAGGAGATAAATGCGTTGACGGTAGCCGTGGAGTCAAAATCATTTTGAACTGCTGAACTCATAGCTGACGGTGCTGGATTTTGGTCCGGCTCGATAGCATTCACACCATGCGTGGATTGTCCATAGCACTGGCCAATCCACGGTTCAATGAACTCAGAGTCGACAATGATCTCACGTATATGAAACCCGGAAAGTAATGAGAGTTGAGCACGTAGCTGTACATCCAGCAGAGCGGAGACCGCCACAGTAAGTATTTCGCCCTCTAGCTGAACTGGGACAACCCCATAGTGTCTGGCTACCGATTCTGACACGCTGGCGGTGGCCCCAGAGTCAACGATTTGGAGAGAATTTCCTTCTGGATTCAATAGATTATTAAGTACTGTCACGTTCACTCAGACCCTCCTTGTGGACATCGTATCTGTCCCTATGGTCGGAGGATGCGAGAGAATCTCGTACTCGTGATGTGAAATAAAATCGTTGCCAATGCGAGGAGGGCGTGTGTTGAAAGCTTGGCGCAGAACAGTTGGAAGTTATTTGGTAGGATATTACGGAAATTCGGTCGAAACGAGCGAGACAGGAATCCCTATCCGCCTAAGAGAGTGGTTTTCCCGGCGAGGCCATTCTCCTGAGGCTATTTTCTCAAATCGGTCCTACGGGGAGGATGGTCCAAGGGGACTGGTGGCGCTCAAAAGGCCGGGGAATTCATGCCAGATATCATAATACGATGCGTCGAGCGTGGTCTTCTCGATCGAGCAATGGCGTAGCCGTGCAATCGTAGCATATCGTATGTCTGCGGACATATTTGGCGCAGCGGTATGGACAAGCAGGTAGTGGGCCAGTACAAGATCTCCCGCTTGACCAGTTACTTGAACAGGATCTCTCGCCAGGTCGACCTGCGGCATACCCAAACTCAAGACGTTGTGCCCATTTTCCAGGAAATGGTCCTGAAAGTACCTGTGCGATCCGGGCCACACCGTAAAATTGCCACAGTATGGCTTCGGAACATTAGCCAGATAGAGAACGGCCAACACGGTAAAGCCCCGCTTGTATACGCCTTTTTCCATGCCATTTGTGCCGCTGCCCAATCCATCCAAATGACCGTGAGGTTCCCCACGATCGACGCCGGGGGCAGATGGAAATCGCAGGGCAATCTGGGCATTCGTGACCTCCTGCAAGTTTCCCGGTCCAATCAATTCTTCGGCCGCTGGACGCACGGAGGATCTATTGAACAGATCAGTGAGTACCGGCTCGGTTTTAAGTTCCTCACAGTAAGCCGCGGCGCGATATTTCGCTAAATCGGCCTCGTGCAGACCAGTGTGCCCCAGCGAATGATTGATAGCCTGGCGTGCGGAGGTAATCATACCCGGAGGGACGGCATTGGGAATCCTTAGGTAACCGTCTTCGTGGAAACTCTGTTTTTGTTGTTCGGTAAGTTTCATCTCATATCTCTATCATATGGACCATGTTGGTTCGCAATTGGCGAATATATCCGCAGTCCTCCGCCCTGTCAACTTGCTCCCCCATACCGGGTGCCTTCTTTAACGGAGGTGTATCGGGGATCCTATAATCAATCGGTCCATCTGGTAATTCCGATGGACGATTACGAGGTAGATTGTTCCTATGTTGCCGCCACCAAATTTTGGAAAATAAAAACTTGACCGTGATAGGTCCTCCCATATCTTGGCAGGTATCTAACAGACTGATATTCAAGCATCAACCCCCTTCGTCCGGACACGAATGTATCTCTTCAACTGGGATGCCTCAACGTCCGAATTGTATCGAAGCCCTTCGTCGATAACGATCGATATGGCTCGATTCTCATCAAAGGAGATATTTATGCGTCTGTATGGCTCAGCTTACCCAAGAGCAGGGATTCCGCTGGCTGCAGCTTTGGCGTTTGCCATTGCATTTTCATGTGCACAGGAGCCTCCGCGAGAAAAGGGACGCACCATCTCGGTCAACCAAACCGACGAGGAATGGCGCGGTCTCGGACGAGATCTTGCCTTCACACGCTACTCACCACTGGAACAGATCAACGCTGAAACAGTAGCCGGCCTCGAAGTCGCCTGGCGCTGGAAACAGGCGAACTTTGGACCGAGACCCGAGACGGGCGGACAGTCAGGTGAAGTAACACCAATTTACGTCGACGGAGTGATGTATGCCTCAGCGGGCTCGCGTCGCACAGTGGCAGCCATTGATCCATCGTCAGGCGAAACGCTGTGGACTTTCCGTCCCTGGGAAGATGAAGACCGCTGGGCGAAAGCTCCCCGCAAAAGCTCAGGGCGGGGGGTATCATTCTGGACGGACGGACAGGGCGACAACAGGATTTACCATGTATCTCGCGGGTTCTACCTATTCGCCATCGATGCGGAGAACGGACAGGCCATAACTACTTTTGGTGAGAATGGTCGCGTAGACCTCATGGCAAACCTGAGACAGAGGGAGGGCGCGGAGCTCGTCGGCACCGTTGGTTCGACCACGCCGCCAACAATCGTGAATGGCGTTATCGTCATCGGCCCCTCGCTCGCTGCCGGATTCCGCCCCGCATCAATGATAAATACACCGGGCGATGTACAGGCTTTCGATGTGCTGACCGGATCGCTCAAGTGGATATTCCACACCATTCCCGAGGATGACGAGCCGGGTGCAGAGACCTGGGAACAGGGGTCGAACAACTACACAGGAAACACGGGGGTCTGGTCCTCCATTTCGGCTGACCCTGAGTTGGGCAATGGGGATGGTTACGTCTTTCTTCCCGTTGAAGTACCGACCAATGACTACTACGGAGGACACCGCCCAGGTGACAATCTTTATGGCAACAGCGTGGTGGCCCTCAACGTTCAAACCGGCGAGAAAGTATGGCACTACCAGGTAGTTCATCACGATATCTGGGATTATGATTTACCGGCCGCGCCGATTCTCATGGACGTGACCATCGAGGGGCAGGACCGGAAGATTCTGGTGGCAAACTCTAAGCAGGGATACTCGTACGTGTTTGATCGTGTCACGGGAGAACCCATATGGCCGTTTGAGGAGAAACCGGTGCCTCAGAGCGATGTGCCCGGTGAAAAGACCTCGCCTACCCAGCCGATTCCAACCAAGCCGCCACCCTTTGAGCAGCAGGGCTTGACAGAGGCTGACCTTGTAGATTTTACACCTGAAATCAACCGTCTTGCCAGAGAAGCCGTGAAGGGGTTCAGACTAGGGCCGGTGTACAACCCTCCTTCGGTCCTGACGGATGATAATGGGGGCTCGTTTGTGATTCCCGGCGCCAATGGTGGGATTAACTGGAATATGAGCTCGGCTGATCCTGTTCTGGGCGTCAATTATATCGGCTCAAATACCAGTGGCGGACCAATTGCTCTTGCCCCACCGGTCGGCCGGGATGGTACAAGTAGCTCGGATATGGACTATACGCAGGGACGTGGTGGAAGACCATCGGTTGGTGGGGATCCGAATAATCCCCGTGGACCAAGCATTCCGCTGACGAAGCCTCCGTATGGTCGCATAGTCGCGCTGGATCTCCAATCCGGCACACACCTCTGGACGGTGGCTAACGGCGATACGCCTGAGCATATCAAAAACCACCCGCTCCTGCGCCGGGTTAAGAATCTGCCCAAAACGGGAAAGGCTGGCAATTACGGGACCATGGTGACAAAATCACTGCTGTTTGCCGGTGAGGGCCGAGGCGGAGATCCTAAGATCCATGCCTATGACAAGACGAGCGGAGAGGTGGTAGCATCCATTGAGTTGCCCGGACCGCAGTCAGGACTTCCCATGACCTTCATGCATGAGGGCAAACAATATATTGTCATGACAATCATGAGTAGAGATCTCCCCGCGGAGTTGGTGGCGTTAACCCTTCCCGACGCGGAATAGCTTGATTCGTTCGAAGCGCCCTGTCGGAAACGATGGGGCGCTTTTTTTTTGACACAATTACCATAGGGACAAGTCTGACTATGATGCGACAGCCTAACTTTATTGTCTTCTTGACCGATGACCAGGGATATGGCGATCTCTCCTGCATGGGAGCCACAGATTTCGTCACCCCACATATTGACCGTCTCGCCAATGAGGGTGCAAGATTTACATGCTGGTATTCCAATAGTCCAGTTTGTAGCCCGTCTCGAGCCGCACTATTAAGCGGGAAGTATCCTGGCAATGCGGGTGTGCGGTCTATACTGGCTGGGCACCGGGCCGCGACGGGACTGCCAGAATCGACGCAGACGATTGCCACTGCACTCAAGAAGCTGGACTATAATACATTCCTCTCTGGAAAATGGCACTTAGGACTAGCCGAATCTTCCAGGCCACATAGTCACGGATTTGACCGATGGTACGGCCACATGGCGGGATGTATCGACTACTTCTCTCACATCTTCTATTGGGGTGCAAACCGAGGAGGACCGGGGCAAGATCCAACGCATGATCTCTGGGAAGACAATGAGGAGACTTGGCAGAACGGTGAATACTTCACAGAGATGATTGTTGAAAAGGCCATTCACTATATCCGAGAAGCGGCGGTTACGGGAAAACCGTTCTTTCTCTATGTTCCCTTCAATGCCCCTCATTACCCCATGCACGCTCCGAAGAAATACATGGATCGTTTCGCCCATCTCCCATGGGACCGGCAAGTCATGGCGGCCATGATCAGCGCCGTTGACGACGGTGTAGGTTCCATCATGGCAGAGCTGGAGCGCCAGGGCATCCACGAGAACACCTGTACCGTGTTTACCTCAGATAATGGTCCATCACGCGAAACCCGCAACTGGCTAGACGGCACTCAGGATCCCTACTACGGTGGCAAAGCGGGCCGGTTTAAAGGTCATAAATTCAGCCTATTTGAGGGGGGCGTACGCGAACCGGGCATCATGCATTGGCCGGATCGTATTCCAGGTGGGCAGATACTCGATACTCCTGTGGCGTCTATGGACGTCTTCCCCACATTGCTTACCGCGGCCGGTGGGAATGTCGATGCCTACGATCTCGACGGTATGAATCTCTTACCCTACGTGGCGGATGGCGTGAGTCTGTCCGAACGCGACATCTTCTGGGAGCAGGGGAAACAAACCGCAGTGCGCCGTGGACCATGGAAACTCGTCATGAATGGTCAACTGGTAGAAGACGAAAGCGCGACGGACCCAGTGTGGCTATCGAATCTTGATGAAGACATCGGCGAGCAAATAAACATGAAAGACGCTCGCCCGGATGTTACGGAACCTTTGACGCAGGTTGCGGAATCGTGGCGTGCTGAAATAGAGAAGAGATGGGAGCGCGATTTTGC
>JABIQT010000168.1 GCA_018667995.1 Candidatus Latescibacterota bacterium | reverse complement strand
ACGGAGGCTCAGCTTCGTATTTCCGGATGGTATTTCTGCCCGCTTGATACTTGTTATACAGCAGTGTCTCTCGATATTTGGCAGCATAGTCAAGCGTAGCCATCGAAGCCGTGTGCATATATTCCACAGCGTCACGCAAGCGCCACCAACCGCCCTGCCACGGGCTCGGGTAAAGTGTCTCGGCGCGAAGGTCCCGCCGATTTTTCGGAAAATCATTGATGGTGTAGAATCGCGGCGTGGCGTAGCGATACAGTGCCGTTTCTGTCCAGAAAGCCGCGATGTTCTGCATCACGGGCATATAATCCACATAACCTGGATACCAGGCATCAAATCCCGTACCCATATGCACAGCGCCCGGCTGACCGTTTGTTTCGAGCATTTGCGCAATGGCCATGCCTATGGTGTTCAGTTCTCGCGAGATAAGAGGAGGCGCCCGATTGGCTATGGGCTCTGCGAAGGGTGGAAGCCATATGCGCGTCGGGAATGGCGAAGACTGATGGTGCACATAAATGATGTTAGGTTCCCAGTGCCGCCATGTGCGAGCAATAACTCGGGACTCGATCATATTCAGACCGTAGGCGTCGCGGTTATTGTCGTGGCCGATGTATTTCTGGTACAATTCAGGAAGCGAGGCGATTTCGTACGGAGTTCCCACATTTGATCGATACCAATCGGCCACGATATTCTGCCCGTCCGGATTGATAGACGGCCAGAGCATGATTATCACATTATCCAAAATGCTGCTGATCATGGGATCATCGGCACCGTTAACCAGGTCATAGGCCAATTGGATCGTGTGTTGAGCACCCGCGACTTCGGAGGCATGCAGGCCACCATCGATGTGCACGATAGCCTTGCCTTCTTGCACAAGAATCCGGGCGTCCGCCTCGCTGAGTCCCTCGGGGTGCGCTAACTGCTGCGCGATGGACCGATATCGTTCCATATCTGCCAGATTCTGAGGCGAAGATATGAGCGCGAAAAACCAGTCTCGCCCCTGGGACGTCTGTCCGATCCTCACGAGCTGCATTTTATCACTGGCATCATCAAGCTGCTGGAAATAGGCCAACGATTCGTCGTATGTGGCCAATTTAAAGTCGGATCCCACAGCATATCCCAAGGCTTCCTCGGGGGTGGGAACCTGCTGCCCTGTGACAGATCCGCTCACTCGTACGACAAGCAACAACATTATGATCAATTTTGTTTTCATCGGTCCATTCCCATAGTCGTAAATAGCCTCCACCTGCCGATGTTTACCAATCGGTAACTGTGATCAATCCTCGTTTGCCTGCTAGTCACTACCGCCGCGGCCAAGGATTTTTGGGCGGTCCGAAATCCGGCTTGCCGAGTACAGGCGTGGACAGACAGTACATGCCATGGTTGGTAAACAGCCAGATCAGATTTCGGTCGTATTCCATGTAGACCCCATGTGACAAATTTCCCATTGCATATCCGGGGACACGCTCCGGATCGAATTTAGGAACGAAATATGCCGCAATCGTGGGATTTTCGATATCTGTCACATCGAATATCTGCACCCCCGCATTGTAGAAGGCAAACGGAAGAATACCATCTCTCGGCGTCCCCGGCTGAGTGTAGTATCCGCTTCGCTTAGGTCCAAAGCTTCCCCGGCGCTGTGCAAAGTCTGTAAACGCAGCGTCCGCGGGCGGAGTCGGGCGGGGTAGTGTGCCAACCACCTTAGGATTAGAAGGATCGTTGACATCGATCATGTAGATGTCTTTATAGGGCTCCCAACCATCTTCGTTAAGGGGGTAGCCGCTGTAGTAGACAATCCCGGTTTTCTCCACCTGCGTCACATTTATGTAGTCGCCCTCCGTGCCCGCCACGCTAGGGGGAAATTCCAGATGACTCACGGCCTTAATCTCCGAGGGATTTGAGATGTCCAGCACATAGAACCCCAGTCCCCCCATAGCCGCGTAGCCATACTTGCCCCCCTCCTCCACAGGTTTGGGCATGAATATCGACATCCGTGCGCCAAACCACGATGTCCGGTTTCCCGACCGTGGATTCTGTTTGAATACAGCCTCGTCTTCCGGATTCCCTAGTTTCTGCCCGGGAACATTAAATTGGCTAATAAACGTCGGATCCTGCGGATTGCTCATATCCCATGCCTGATAACCTGCTGAATAGAGATCGTTGGGATACTCTGTAAGTGCGTATTCCGCGCTCTGCGCGGCGGCCACAAACATGTACTTGCCGCCGTAATAGGCTGGTATATCACGAACACCAGAGCCTTGCTGCTGTCCTACAGGAGCATCGGGATGTTCATAGTCGGTGGTTCGTTCGGATAGTAGCTTCCAATCTTCCGGCAAGGGACCGTTCATCTCGTAAACCTTGAATCCCTTCAAATGGTTCGCATGACGGATCATGTCAACTTTATCAGGTTCCTGACGTTTGTTGCTGAGCAGTCCAAACCTTCGTATTTCAAAAGCTTGAACCATAATATACTTTCCGAGATCCTCATTCCACTGAATGGATGCCGCACCAAACATATCGCCTTCGGGATAGGGATTGGCCTCCTCACCCCCGCCGTCCTTGGACCAGGTATGTCCCTTTTCATGCAGGACCTTAAGGTCCTTGGGATTGGTGATATCATAAATCTTCAAATCACCACGTACATATTGGTACATGTAGCGACGCCCCTCGAAGTCTACGATGTTCTGCCAGGTATGAAAAGGCTCCGGAACGATGGGATAGTAAGCCTCAATGGTCATATCCTTCGCGTACTCATTCGTATCCCAGTAATCCAGTTGTCCTTCAAAGGGTCTGGAATCATGTTGTTCCGGCGTGGCGGAGGGATGTTTGAATCGACCCGTTGCCGAATCCATGCCGTAGCTGCTCGGATCGGGTTCAGGTGGGGTACGATCCGCCACCAGCGCGTCGGTCCCCAAAACGTACTCGTCCGTTATATTGGCAGTGGCGTCATGCGTCTCATCAGAACCTGATCCACATGCTACAATCAGAGACAACGATATCGTGAGCAGCAGTATCTTACCTTGTATGTTAAGACATTTGTTAGACATTCGTTCTCCGTTGGTGATTGGTTCTTGTCTCTCTACGGGTTAGGGTATTGTTGCGAATCGTGGGAGATTGGTGGCGATGAAGCAGAAAGAAATGCCGCATCACGCCATGGGTTAACGTGGACTGATCCAATCTTCCTCAATTCCCAGTCCAAATCCAGGTGCATCAGAAGGTGTGACGTATCCATCAATAGGCGTGGCCATTCCTGGAATGTGCCTGAGTTCCTCCAGAGGAATTCCCGGATCTGTACCCAGCCAGTACTCAGCCACAGGAGACTCCGGCAATGCCAGGGCGAAATGCTGTCCAAATGGTGAATTTGCGCCTCCATGGGGCACAGAAATCAGACCCGCCGCCTCGCCTATGGTATAGATCTTGATAGCCTCCGAGAGGCCACCGCACCAGTTTATGTCTGGCTGCAGGACATCGACACACCGGTTTTCAACAAGTTGGCGGAAGGCATGTCGACCGTGATGATCTTCACCAGTTGCAAGAGGCATCCAGGGCACCGAACGTTTGAGTTCTATATGCCCTTCAAGATCGATCGGAATCAGAGGTTCTTCCAGCCAGCGCATGTGGAAGGGCCTCAGGCGTTCTGCCACTTGAACAGCAAATTCCACGTTGTAGGACATGACAGCATTGAGCATCAGATCGGCATCGGCACCGATGGTGTCCCGTGCCAGACCGATCTTCTGCTCCAACTGATTCAAACCCTTAGTTCCCGAGTCATAATGAACCGGGTTCGTGACCTTAAAGGCCTGAAAGCCCAACTCCATGGCCCAGTCCAGATCATCCCCTGTGGCATAGAGGGGGATCTTCTCCCGGCACGGTCCCCCCAGCAGACTGTATACCGGTACGCCGAGTAACTTGCCCTTCAGGTCCCATAGAGCGAGGTCTACTCCGCTCTGAGCCACTGCGGCGTGTCCAGCAATACCTGGACGCTGCATGGCACGCCACATTAGATCATTCAGGAATTCGGTAGCAAGACAGTCCCGGCCTTCCAGCAGTGGAGCGAACACCTGTTCAATTAGGGTGGCCACCGGATCCCCGAAGGTACAGACACCCAGGCCAAAGGTCCCATCCTCGGCGACAATCTGGACCCAGACCTGTCCGCCCATTCCGGGCAATTGTCCTGGGTAGCGCGAGAATTCAGGATATTTGTTCAGGGGCAGTGCGCGCGCGGCACTGTGGTTCCAGGATTTTCTGCGAGCCGGCGTAGACGGTTCCGCCCAGGGAATCCGCAGTCTGACCGTTCGAACGGACTTGATCCTCATGTGACGGGTTCTTCCTGCTCCGCACGTTCTTCAAGTGTAAGCTGCGGCCGTGAGAAATAGTCTTTTGTTTTATCCACTACATAGCCGCTCAGGACAATCAATGTGAGCAGATTGGGCAGCGCCACCAACGCATTGGCCACATCCGCGAGCGTCCAGACCAGTTGCAGAGCCGTGACGGCACCCCCAAAGACTACCAGACAGTAGAACCACCGATACATCATCGCCGCCTTTTCTCCCAGGAGAAAATCCGCGGCTCGATTGCCGTAATAGGCCTGCGTTATGGATGTAGAAACGGCAAACATAGCCATAGCAATGGCTACAATGTACCCCCCTGACCCGGCAACCCCCGATCAAAGGCCTCTGTAGTCAATGATGCACCGCTCAGTCCCGACTCAAAGGATCCAGTAGAGAGAATGGCGAGGGCTGTCATGGTATTGATCCCGAGTGTGTCTATCATGGGCTCCATCATAGCCACCAGGCCTTCCCGGACTGGTTCACTGGTCTTCGCCGCCGCGTGAGCTATGGGAGCAGTCCCAAGCCCGGCTTCGTTGGAAAAGACCCCACGTGCGGCCCCAAATGATATCGCTTCACCCACTGTGGCACCAGCAAAACCACCAATAGCAGCCATGGGATTCATGGCATAGTAGAAGATCATCTCAATGACACCCGGTATGGCCTGCCAGTTCATAAAAAGGAGGAGAAGAACACCGACCGTGTATGTCACGCCCATGAAGGGTACGAGTCTACTCGTAACTGCTCCTATACGCTTGATGCCTCCGATGATCACGCCTCCTACAATAATGGCCAGGACGATGCCAGTGATCACATGGGGAATGGAGAAATTCGCGTTCAACGCGTCGGCTGCCGAATTGGCTTGAACGAGTGCCCCACCTGCTAAGGGAGACAGCATCATGCAAAAGGCGAAGAACATGGCGAAGGGATTAGCCAGTGCCCTGAGAAAAGCGTTATTCGATTCACCCAACCCCTTGCTGATGTAATACATGGGCCCACCACGAACCACCCCGTCGTCTGTAAACTCCCGATACTGAACCGCCATCATGCACTCAGCATATTTTGACGCCATCCCGAAAGCTCCTGTGAGCCACATCCAGAAGATGGCACCTGGTCCTCCCGAGGCTATGGCTGTGGCCACACCAGCGATGTTTCCAGTACCCACCGTTGAGGAGAGCGCGCTGCTTAGCGCCTCAAAGTGTGTGACTTCACCGGGATCATCGTCATCGTCATAGAGCCCACGAGTCAGGTTAATACTGTGACCCAGTTTTCTTGTTTGAATGAACTTCAATCGAATGGTCAACAGCAGCCCCGTGCCGACTAATAGCGGAACCAGAAAATACACGCTCCAAAGGACGTCCCTAAACCAGGTGACACCAATTTCAAATGCTTCCATGCTTGTCTCTCTTTCCTTGGTAAGCAGCTATATACAAACTGGCAGAATATCTCATTGTCCCAAGAGTCTGTCTTGTCCGTCGCGGCGAATAGGTCTTAGTGTTGAAGATATTCAATGGCCTATGGGACCGGGTCTCACAGAAGCCCTTGCTTCCCACAGTAGACGTCATAGGGTCCAGTAGGTAATAAGGCGTCGTACGTCAGAACAGACGCCGGCCTACTTGCGAGCGGCACTGACTTGTTTTCCGTGTGGCATTAAACTATATGGTCGCAACGAAATTCGCAACCGATCGCTCAAGCAAATTATTGCGGAATACGAGAAGCCACCGATTATCCGCTACGTGCTCTTCATCTATCAGTGAAAAGTATTGACCAATGACGTATTTGGCGAAAGCCACGGTCCAGAAATGCCCTGGATTATCGAAGGTTCCTTTTCCGGGAATGGTCGATTGCCCCCCTGACACGCCCGTAAATACGTCGTAATTATCCGTGTAGGAATCCTGACCGATTCGCTT
>JABIQT010000169.1 GCA_018667995.1 Candidatus Latescibacterota bacterium | reverse complement strand
CTAACTATGAAACGCATACGCGTGAAGGCAACTATATCCCCTATGATTACGCCTATAATATCCTCCAGTCTTGCGATGAAAACGGGATTCTCTTCACAAACGGCGATAATGATACTTTTACGCTCTGGTTTCTTCAGGAAGTGAAAGGAATACGTAAGGACGTTCGAATTGTCAATCTGAGCCTTCTTAACACAAACTGGTATATACACCAGCTGAAGGATATGGAACCGAAGGTACCGATCAGCCTTAGCAGCGACCAGGTCGAGCGCGTATCCCTTCAGCTGTGGGAAGAGCAACAGGTTGATATCGCTGGTCTGTCATGGACGGTACCACCGGCTGGATCGCTCCCCGATGGGCGAGGGTATATACGGGTTCAGGATCTAATGATCCTGGACATTTTGCGGGCTAATAACTGGGTGCGTCCAATTTTCTTTGCCGTTACAGTATCAACCGATAATTACGTCGGCCTTCGTGACTATTTTCAGATGGAGGGCATGGTCTTCAGGCTCACCAAGAACGAGGCAAGAGACCAGATGGACCTGGCCCGGACTCACCACAACCTCTGGGACGTCTACCAGTACCGTGGCATTGCGGATTCGACCGTATACAAGGATCCTCAGACCAGCAACCTACTTCGAAATTACAGCGCCGCATTCCAACAAATGGCAATTCTCCACTATCAGGCCAAGGATTACCAGCAAGCTATCGATGAGATGGAGAAATACAGATCCCTCAAGATAACCGATGGCGTATGGGAAAGATCGCTTCTCACGCAGTTCTACGCGGACGCAGGCCAATACGAGACTGCTGAGGATATGGCGAACGAACTTGCCACCAACTTTGAAACTTTCGACGGCTATATAATTCTCAGCGATGCGCAACGCAGAAAAGGTGCCGACTTCACGGACCAGGCCATCGAAACGCTCGAACGCGGCGTGACGCAGCACAGCTCCTACGCCAAAGGCTACGAACAGCTGGCAAAACTATACTTCTCGTCCAATGATACAGCAGGTGCCATTCGGTCACTCGAGCGATGGCAGCAGGTCGCTCCAGCCGATTCCATGGTAGGTCAGACACTGCGCGACTTGCAGGCGGTGTGGGACCAGAATTAGAGCGGATGCCTTTCTGGAATGAATTAAATCGCATCCCATTTATATTGTTTTCTTATGCGTATTCTGGTTATCAATTGGCGCGACATGAACCATCCGGAAGCGGGTGGGGCGGAGGTCCATTTCCATGAGACCTTTACCCGAATCGCCAAGATGGGACACGATGTAACGCTACTATGCAGTCACTTTAGTGGCGCCCCCAAGACCGAAGAAATCGATGGCATTCATATTATCAGGCACGGTGGAAAGTTTACCTTTAATTTGACCGTCCCCAGTTACTATCGGAAATGCCTCGTCGACAGAGATTTCGACATCATAATTGAAGACCTCAACAAGATCCCGTTCTTCCTGCCTCTCTTCATAAAAGACCGTCCCGTACTTGCCCTGGTACACCATCTTTTTGGCACTGCGGTATATCGTGAAACCAATCCGATTTTCGCTACATACGTTTATCTCACGGAGCGATCCATTTCTTACGTTTACAGATCTTGCCCGTTTGAGGTCGTATCCGAGAGTACGCGGACCGAGCTGCAAGAGATGGGAATTCCTCCCGGCCAGATCGATGTAGTCCACAATGGTATCGATCTCGATCTGTTTCAAACAGAGCCGTCTTTGAAAAAGGAATCGGTCGCATCAATTGTCTATCTGGGACGGCTGAAACGGTACAAGAATGTAGACAGGCTGATACAGGCCTTCGTTTCGGTACGCAATGAAGTGGCAGGAGTGCGGCTTACCATTGTCGGTGAAGGCGACCATCGAGCAACACTGGAAGCCATGGTCGACAAATTGGGACTGAGCGACGTAGTGACCTTTACGGGGTTCGTATCCGACCAGGAGAAAGTCTCCATTCTGACTGCCGCGCAAGTGGCTGCATTCCCCTCCGATAAGGAAGGCTGGGGCCTTTCGGTGATAGAGGCCAACGTTTGCAACACCCCGGTGGTGGCCACCCGCGTACCAGGACTACAGGATGCCGTAATCCATGAAGACACAGGAATTCTTGTTCCGCTGGGCGATACGGACGCACTGGCGAGGGAGCTTACAAGATTGCTGAAGGATGATACCCTCCGTAACAAGATGGCGGAACGTTCCGCCCGGCGTGCTCGGGAGTTCACTTGGGACCGAACAGCCGATCGAACTATCGAGATCCTGACGACTGCGGTCGAGAATTTCCGTGGCTGATGCTCCGCTCCGGACACAACCAATTACGACTTCCGTATCACTGACCTGTGAATCCCAGACTCCTCAAAATACTAAAATATGGACTGAGCGCTGGTCTACTTGCCTGGCTAATAATAGGTACGGATCTGCAACGCGTGATGATTCTCATTGCTGACGCAGACCGTGGTGGACTTGCCCTGGCAACGGCGACCTATCTTGTTTCCGTCGTGATCACGGCATATCGCTGGCAGCTACTTCTTGTGGCTCGGAAGATTCCGCTGTCGCTTTCCCGAGCGACCAGCCTCTATTTTATAGGCAATTTCTTTAGCAATTTCTTGCCGACCAGTATAGGCGGCGACGCGGTGCGGGCATTCAGTGCAGCAGCCGATCTGGGAAAAAGGGATGATGCCTTTGCCTCCGTATTTATTGAACGTTTTATGGGCCTATTCGCCATAGTATCCATGGCATTACTAGGATTCTTGCTGATTGCTCTGGAATTGGAACACACGTATATTATACCCGCAACGGTCGCACTCTACATCCTGATGATCGCGGCCTTTCCATTGCTTTTCAGCCGAATGGGTGTCGACGGTCTGAAGAAGATCTATGCTGGCGTCAAGATATTCGACATAGGGGAGCGCGCGGCGCGTCTCCATGAAGTCTTGTATCAGTATGGTATTCATCGCGGAACATTGGTTGCGAATTTCATTCTCTCTGTTATCTACCAGGGAGTGATAGTCATCATGAATGTCTTTGTGGCTCAGTCGCTTGGACTACCTATCCACCCCATGTATTTCGTCGTATTCGTACCGATTATCGGTACCATAAGTATGTTCCCGTTTTCGATAAATGCGCTGGGGGTGCGTGAAGGAGGGTATGTGATCCTATTTGCTCAGATTGGGCGGCCCGATTCAGAGGCATTGGCACTATCGCTCCTTCTCTATGGGATAACCGTACTGTCTAGCTTACCCGGCGGCCTGCTGTTCGCCATTAAAAAGAATCGAAACCCCGCAGCTTCCGGTCCGGAACAAGTACCGATGGGCATTATCTCAAAGGACATTTCATGAGCGAGAGATCGATTCAGAGTCCAGAGCTCACGGTCTTGATTCCGCTCTTCAATGAAGCGGAGAGCCTTCCAGAGCTCTACACGCAGTTGATTGCAGCACTGGAACCCATGAATCGCCCCTTTGAGCTTTTGTTCATCGACGACGGCAGCCGTGACCTTTCCTTTGACACTATCGAGAAACTACGCGACCGGGACGAACGTGTGCGGGCCGTACAATTTCGACGCAACTATGGAAAGTCCGCTGCTCTTGCCGTAGGCTTCCAGGAAGCCTTGGCACACTCTTTCGTTGTCACTCTGGACGCTGATCTTCAGGACGACCCTATGGAGATTCCGGGACTGATCGAAGACCTCGAAGGAGGATTCGACCTGGTTTCCGGTTGGAAACAGGCGCGGCAGGACCCTATCACCAAAACGTTGCCTTCTAAGTTCTTCAACTGGGTCACGAGTAAGGTAGCTGGCTTCCGCCTGCACGATTTTAACTGTGGTCTTAAAGCGTACAGACGCGAGGTCGTGGAAACCATCCCCGTCTATGGGGAGCTTCACCGTTATTTGCCCGTTCTCGCACATTGGTCGGGATTCCGTGTAACGGAACGCCCGGTGAGCCACCACGCTCGAAAGTACGGTGACAGCAAGTTCGGTCTCGGGCGATTTACGCACGGATTCTTTGACCTCCTTACCGTGTATTTCGTCTCGAAATACACACGCCGTCCTCTACACTGGTTCGGATCTCTGGGTATGCTGTCCTTTGGTCTTGGACTATGTTTCGCAGCCTATCTCTCTTGGCTGTGGCTAAACGGCATCGGCATTGGCACCAGACCACTGCTTCTTTTCAGCGTGTTATTAATGCTCTTGGGCATCCAACTTATTTCTATGGGTCTCATTGGTGAGATGATTACTCACGTCTCACGAAAAGACGAAGACTACGCCGTTCGTAGGCGGCTGGGTGAACAGCCAAAGCGGCGTGCTGGTGATCAGGAATCTTCCTGAAGCGCTCACTCGTTGTACGTGCATCCAGTTCGTTAGTAACGCGATTGTGATACCCGCCTGTTAGTCCACGATGCGACAAGAACGGGTTAGTAGGTCATCAATCTCGGGATTTCCCGGACCTGTCTGAATACTGAGCGAAGACGATCGGCCGACCGGTCATTTGCCCGTCCTGAGCGAGCACCGAGTTATTCTGGGCACTGGGCACATACAGATTCTATGGCAGGTAATTGAAACCAGAAGAGGCACGGTATAGATCTGATGCCAAGCATGCTCAATTTTCTGTATTTCAGCTCCTAAGGAATTCGGATTGCCGGCCTCGAAGATCATACGATACTCGCTCGTCGAACCCATTAAATCGCTGCCAAACAACCGGGATGAATAACGGTGCGCATCTGCTATTTCGGTACCTATGAACAGGACTACGTCCGCAACCGCACGGTCATTGAGGGGCTAAGGAAGAACGGATGCGAAGTCCAGGAGTGCCACGTACCACTCTGGGAACGACAGCGGGACAAAACCGGGGGTTACCTCAAGGCCGTGTCCTTGGCAATACGAGCAGTAGAGGTCGGCTTGGCGTATGTACGCCTCCTGTTTATTTATCTGTTTACGGTTCGCCCGTACGATGTACTCATGGTTGGATACATAGGCCACCTTGACATGCCCCTGGCCTGGCTCCTTTCACGAATTCCGCGGCGCCCTCTGGTGTTCAACCCTCTAGTCTCGTTATATGATACTCTCGTTGATGACCGGGCCGTCTTTTCAGAGAGATCTATAATGGGAAGATTCCTCCACGGCCTGGATGTCTGGTCATGCCGGGCCGCAGATCTGGTTCTGCTTGATACAGACCAGCATATTAGCTATTTCGTCGAGACCTTTGGACTTCCCCGGAGCAAATTCCTGAGGGTTTTTGTTGGTGTAGACGAAAGTGTATTCAATCATCGAATGGAGAGGCCCGGTGATTCCGATTTTCGAATCATTTTTGTAGGAAAATACACGCCACTTCACGGTATCGACACCATGATTCAGGCTGCAAAGCTTCTTAGCAATGAGCCGACCATCAGATTTCAGTTTATCGGCTCCGGGCAACTTTCGAATAAGATTCAGAGTCTGTGCCAGCAACTCAAAGTCACTAACGTGACGTTTTCGGACTGGGTGCCCTACGCAGATTTACCAGACACAATAGCCCAGTCTGACATCTGTCTCGGAATAGTAGGTACCACCGATAAGGCCAGCCGCGTGATACCGGGCAAAGTTTTCTGGGCCATGTCCATGGGACGGCCGGTGCTGACCGGGGACTCTCCAGCGACACGCGAACTGCTGACTGATGGCGAAAATGCCCTGCTCTGCAAGCGGGGTGATCCGGAGTCATTGAGTCGGGCAATCTTGCGGGCACGTAACGATCCGGATTTACTCAAACGAATTGGACGCCGCGGCAGAGAAACCTATCTGGCCCATGCCTCGGAGCAACGCATCGGAGAAACGGTAGTCGGGGCACTTGAAAGGCTCAGCGCATGAAATATCTCGTGACCGGTGCAGCCGGATACATTGGTTCTGTCTGTGTGGAGCTGTTGCTGGACGCAGGGCACGACGTTTTCGCCATCGATGATCTCCGCCAGGGAAATCGCTCCGCCATTGAATCCGACGCGACTTTCTACAAAGCCAGCCTTGGAGACCGAACCGTACTCGATAAAGTGTTCTCACAGGGCATTGATGCTGTCTTCCATTTGGCGGCAGAGATTAGCGTCCCTCAAAGCATGGCGGACCCCGGTCTCTACTACGAGACAAACGTTAACCAGGGCCTGTGCCTGCTTGAGGCAATGCGCGCAGCCGGCTGTAAATGTCTCATATTCTCATCTACAGCGGCGGTGTTCGGAGAACCGGCGACGACTCCCATAGACGAGTCGCATCCAAAGGTGCCCTGCAACCCCTATGGCGATTCGAAATTATCATTTGAACGCCTGTTAAACTGGTACCATGTCTGTTTCGGATTTCGAGTGCACATATTTCGATATTTCAACGCAGCGGGGGCCACAGAACGACATGGTGAAGACCGCTCGATAGAAGAGCACCTAATTCCGCTGGCCTTCGCAGCCATTAAAGGGCAAAGAGAACGTTTGACCGTTTTCGGCGATGATTATCCCACGTCCGATGGTACCTGTGTGCGGGACTATCTCCACGTTCGCGACATCGGACAAGCCCACCTGCAAGCAGCAGCCTATCTTGGGCAGAATGCTGATTTCGATGATTTCAATCTTGGTAGCAGCAGTGGCACAACGGTCCTGACGGTCCTAAAAACCATCGAGAGAGTAACAGGCTACAGTGTTCCCTATGTGATCGGCGAACGAAGAGCAGGCGACCCAGCCGCATTGGTAGCGTCCTCCGAAAAGGCCGTCCGCAAACTGGGCATTAGATTTGATTACTCGCATATCGATTACATTATAGAGAGCGCCTGGAAGTGGTTTCGGCAGACCGAACGTGGACGATGATAGCTGATTCAGCCTCATAGTCCAAACTGTCCTTTCCAGGACTGCCGATATGAGCAAGTCATGCTGATTCCGATGTGGTGGCCCGTTCACGGTTTAGTGAGGGTGACGATATCTACTCTCCGGCCGTATCCTTCGAACCACCCGAGTGCAACTTGGCGTCTGAAAACATCGAAAATCTCCAAGGGAGACTGATGTCCTCGGAATCAACACCCAAAGACGAAACCCCGACAACGAGGAATGTGAATCGTTTCGCAGACGTTACACGCAATATCTCCGTGCTCTTTGTGGGAACGTTAGTACAGAAGGTCACCGGGGCAATCGCCTTTATGATTTTCGTCCGCTATATAGGCGAAGTTGGAACCGGTAAATATGCGATGGCCAATTCGTTCACTGCTCTTTTTGCCATGGGAGCGGACCTTGGACTGGGCCTTTTTGCCGTGCGTGCCGTATCAAAGGATCAGTCCACAGCTGCCAAATACCTGGGCAATATCGTCATCATGCGCCTGGCACTGGCAGCCATTGTGCTAGTTATCACAGGTATCTCAGCGGTGGTCATAGGCACGCCACGGGATACTCTGGTCATCTTACTCCTGGTCGCGGCATCGACCTTCCTCGTCCAGATAGGTAACGGATTCCGCTGGACGTTTCCCGCTTTCCAGAAAATGCAATACGAAGCTGTCATTATCAGCGCAGAAAGCCTGTTGATGCTTGGTGTGGGTTCACTGGTGCTGGTAATGGGCTATGGACTTGTTGAGTTTACTCTCGTCCGGGTAATCTTCTCATTTCTCACCCTCATTTTTACAATTTGGCTGACCGTTACACGTATCACTCGTCCCCTACTTCAATTGGACTTGAAGTTCTGCAAGGACCTGATCCTAAAAACCAGACCATTTATGCTGATTATGATCTTTGGCCAGGTTTACTTCAACCTAGACATTGTTCTGTTAAATTACTTTAAAGGTGACATTGAAACAAGTTGGTACAATGTCGCATTCCGTTACGTTTTCATGCTTCAAATGATTCCTATGCTCTTCAATCAGACCACGTTTCCCGCTATGGTGGATGCAGCTGCGGATTCGGCGGAAGCGCTGACTCGGGTAGCGAAACGGACTTATCGGTTTATGATTATCATTGTACTGGGTATCGGCGTCATGACGACCGTATATGCACTACCCATAGTCCGGTACATTGCGTCTTCCGAATTTGATGAATCCGCCCCCATCTTAAGTCTTCTGATATGGATGCAGGTGATTCTAGCCATTACCACCGTGAGCAATAACTTGGCCATGGCCTGCAATCGCGAACGAACAGTAGTGAAGGTGACCGGAGTCGGACTGCTGATAAATCTCATTCTCAATCTGGCGTTAATTCCCGAATGGGGAGCTATGGGAGCCGTTTGGGCCGCAATCGTGGCTACAGGGATAGCGGGCATCTGGATGATGAAGGAGGTTCAGCAGTTTATAGAAGGATTCTCGTTTCAGGGCATTTGGCTTCGTCCCATTTTGGCATCCGCAGGAGCGGTTTGTATCGCACTGGCGATTGACGGCATCCATGTATTTGGCGGACTCGCCATCACGCTGATCGGATATGCGGTGATTCTTTATCTCATCAAAGCAATCCCTGAGCAGGACATGAGATTGTTACGAAAGATCGTCTGATGGGGGCTTTGGAGGCCACATGAAGATCTCACTAATCATCAACACACGAAATGAGTTTCTGAATCTTGCGGCCTGCATTGAGTCGGTAGGTGATCTTTGTGATGAAATCGTAATAGTGGATATGCAGAGCGAGGACCGGACTCTTGAGATTGCACGACGGTATACAGATCTCATATATACGTTCGAGAACGTCGGTTACGTGGAACCGGCACGAAACTACGCGATATCAAAAGCGACCGGTGAATGGCTAATCATTCTTGATGCGGACGAGCGCATGACCCCCGAACTGGCCGAGAAACTCCGCACCATAGCGTTTCGCGACGATGAAGATGTCGTGATCATACACTGGTGCAATATCTTTTTCGGCCATGAGATTAGATTTGGAGGGTGGGAAAATGACAAACACGCTCGATTTTTCAGAAAGGGATCTGTTACCTTTCCAGAATCCGTACACGCCGCACCCGAAATTATCGGGAGGGTTACTGAGCTACCAGACATACCGAGCCTTCAGATCACACACTATAACTATGACAGCATTTCGCAGTTTGTTCAAAAATTGAACAGTTACACGACCGCCGAAGTAGGCAAACTCGTGAATAGAGAGGTACGATTCTCCTGGTTCCGGGCTTTACTCCAAACGCTTGAGACATTTCGTTGGCGCTATCTCAGAAGGAGAGGGTTCCGGCACGGTGATATCGGGCTCGTGGTATGCCTGCTCATGTCGGTATATACGCTGGTGACGTGGCTTAAGTTGTGGGAGCACCATCAGGCGCAGAGCAAACAGACTCGCGCATCCGGAGTATAGGCGCATGAAACCGAGTGTTTTCGCCATAGTCGTCAACTATAACGGAGTGAGTGATACACTGGAGTGCCTCGAATCGCTCCAAGATATTACATACACCAATTTTCATGTCTTGGTCGTAGACAATGCCTCCTCAGACAAATCGGTACAGATCATCAAGGGAAAATATCCGGATGTTGGCGTCCTCGAGACGGGGTCGAATCTCGGGTATGGAGGGGGAAATAACAAGGGAATCGAACACGCACTGGAGTGCGATGCACAATTCGTGCTCATCCTAAACAACGATATGGTCTTTGAACCATCTATGGTTGACGCGCTGGTAGCCACTGCCCTTGAATCACCGGCTACCGGGATGGTCTGTGGAAAGGTGTTCTATTTCGATCGCCCAGACATTATTTGGTCCGCTGGATCAGCGATTGATATGAGAACCGGTGGTCCCAAACTCATCGGTAACGGTGAGACTGACAACGGCACTCACCACCAGGCACGTCAGGTCGATATGATCGACGGCTGTCTACTCCTTGTAACACGCCAGCTCTGTGACAAGGTGGGCTTAATAGACACCACCTATTTTGCCTACTACGAAGATGTGGATTGGGCCATACGAAGTACCAGAGCAGGTTTCAAGATTATCTACACACCGGAGGCACGCGCCTGGCATAAAGTATCTGCTTCTGGTACTGTAAATGGTGAACGCTCGCCATTTCAGTTATACTACCATATGCGGAACCACCTCTTATTTCTTTCACGCTATAGCAGCATTACCCTCGGGAAACATTTTGAAATGTTCGCTACGGTCGTCTTTGGCCTGCTTAAGACGGCCTGCGGATACGAACCAGCATTGAGTAGAGCTCGGTATAGAGGGATATTGGATTATTATCGTGGACGATTCGGATACCGAGTTCCGCCGCCAAACAGAAACCAATAGTGTGATACCATGCGCATAGCTGTCTATCACGATCTTCCCTCGGGAGGGGCCAAGAGGGCCCTTTTCGAGATATGCCGATCCTTATATGAGATGGGCCATACAATTGATCTCTTTGTGCCCGATACGGCCAATGAGATATTCCTGCCTATGGATGGCGTCGTCTCCGCTAAGCGTGTTTTTCACGTATATGGTGCCGGCAAAGGCGATAAGACACAGCCGGCATCATGGACGATCTGGGCATGGATGATGGCGGCAGGTTGTCATCGAAGAATCGCCGAATCTATAAACGCAGGTAAGTACGATCTGGCTTTTGTGCAGCAGGCACGGTATCCGAACATACCCGATCTGTTAAGATATCTGAAAATTCCGTCAGTCCTGTATTGTCAGGAGCCTAATCGAATTCTCTATGAGGCCCCTATCCGAACTGCTGATTTTGGAATGGAAACGCCTGGTCCTGCGACTTCATCGAGACGGTACCTCGGCAATGAAAACTTCAGAAGGACAGTCTTCGGCATCATTCATCGCAAAGGGCGTGATCGCGCCAATATGGCGCAGGCATCCATGGTATTTGTGAATTCATACTATTCCAAAGAGTCCGTTCTCCGAACGTTCGGACTGGATGCCATTGTTCAGTATCTCGGTGTAGATTCACAGTCGTTTCGACCGATGGATATTCCGAGAGAGAATCGTGTCATGAGTGTTGGCGCAATTCATCCATCAAAAGGTCACCGATTCCTACTGGCCAGCGTAGCAAAAATCGATTCTGCCAGACGTCCTGGCGTGCTGATTATTGGAGACAGAGAGAAACCCGGCGAACGCGCATTTCTGACTCGAATGGCGTTGGACACGAATGTGGAACTGTCTATTCAGACCGTAGACGAGGACGCATTGGTGAGGCACTATAATAGCGTCCAAGCCGTTGCTACGGTACCCTACCTGGAACCCTTTGGATTTACTCCGCTGGAGGCCATGGCCTGTAAAACGCCTGTAGTTGGCGTGCGGGAGGGTGGTGTGCGGGAATCTGTAATCCACGGAAGAACCGGATACCTGGTGGATCGGGACCCGCAGGACTGTGCGGACGCTCTGGACAGAATCATATCAAATAGCGAGCTCAGGGATCAACTTGGCACCGAGGGGCGCAAGGTCGTCGAAGCACAATGGACCTGGCAAGGGACAGCGCGCCGGATCGAGAGCTCCTTTAAAGCCCTGGTGAATGCATGAGCTTCTGGGGGCGAGCCAATACAATCGTATACCGTATCTACTATCGCTGGCGTGCCAGCCGAATCACCAATGAGAGCAAGCGCGTTGGCATTCAACTCAATGTCAATACCGAAGATGACCATCCACCCGTTCTGTACATCTCCTGGGGGCGAATTGGCGACGCGGTGCTGGCCACCGGCCAGCTCAAGCATCTTCGGGCTGCCTTTGAGGACCACCCTGTATGGTATCTTGGCCGCCCCGAGACCCACATCGTAGTGAAGCGACATGTGGATGTCTTCATCCCATTCGATCAGGATATTTGGACTAGGGACAAGGAACGGCAAGGGGAGATTGCAGACCACCTCGGGCAGAAGTTCAAGTGCATTATAGCGGACATTCATATGTTTTACGGCGGTGTCTTCTCTCTAGGAGTATTGTTGGAGCGACTTAGTGCCCAGTACAAGTTCATATACGAAGGGTACTATCTTGGTCCCGGTCTCGCTCCGTATCGAGACTATCCGTTAGGCTTTGAAGTAATCAAGAAACGTCCCAGTGTAGCGGAAAGCGGAGACGTGATGCTCCGGCATGTCTCGCACGACTTCGACTATTATTTTAGGACTATCCTGGAGCGCTGTGAGATTGGTTACGTACCCGAGGACACACGTCCAGAGCTATACTACGAGGCGGACCTTGAGGATGCATGCGCTAAGTATGATTTGACTCCCGGCTCGTTTATCGCTTGGCAGCCAATTAGCAATAATCCCAAGAAGGATTATCCGCTTCGGAAATGGCTAGCTGTGCTTGGGGAATTTTCGGAACTGACTTTTGTGGCTCTGGGAACCGATGGCAGCGCACTTGAGGGGTTTGAGGCACCGAACGTGCGTAATCTGTGCGGCCGCACAGATCTTTCTGAGACACTGCAATTGATTCGAGGAGCTATATTATTTATAGGTCTAGATTCGGGCTTAAGCCATATCTCTGCCGTATTGGGACAGAAGACCATCTGTGTGACCCAAAGCAGTAATCTGGGCTATTTCTTTCCTTATCCCGAATCATACAACCTTACCGAGCTGCGCACGGTGCACAACACACAATATGAATCGTGTAGCGGGTGTTTCATGACCTGCAGCTACGAGTCCATAATGACCACATATCGCAACGGGGCTCTCTGCCTCAGAACCCTACCCGCGGATGCCATCATCGACAACATACGGGACGCTATTCATGATTGATGCGCCTCTGGTCACAATCATCATTCCGATCCACAACGGTATCCTGGACACGTTGGAGTGCCTGGACTCACTGAAATTGTTGGAGTATGCCAATCTCAGACTCTTGGTTGTAGACAATGGCTCTTCGGATAATTCCGCCGAAGCGATTTCTTCGTGGAGGCAGAAAAACACGATGGCCTTAACAGTCATTACAGTCTCTCAAAATCTTGGCTTTACAGGTGGCTGCAATTTTGGCATCCGACATGCGCAAGGTCTGGGGACCGAGTATATACTTCTTTTGAACAATGACACTGTCGTGACTCCTGATTTTCTTTCTGTACTCGTTGAAGTTTCTGAGAACAACGATGACGTAGGAGCTGTGGGACCCAAGATCTTTCAATTCAACACGGATCGAATCATAGATTCAGCTGGTGTCAGTGCAATAACCACACTTGGCCAACCTTTCTTGCGTGGACACGGCTTGCCCGATCGTGGGCAATTTGATGAGCAGACTGAAGTGCCGTATGTAACCGGATGCGCCTTACTGATAAAATCGACTGTAATTGACCAGATAGGGCTTTTGGATACCGACTATGTCAGTTATTTTGAGGACTTCGACTGGGGGCTTCGAATAATTCAGAGCGGATATCGCTGCCTCTATGTTCCCCACGCAGTGATCGAACATAAGGGTTCGCAGACAACGCAGTTTGAGAGTCCCACATACTACTACTTCCATACTAGAAATCGGATCATCTTCGCCCGAAAACATGTATCGTGGATACCCTTTTTGTTTGCCTTCCTTCCATACTTTGTCCTGTATCGATATGTAAGGCCGGCAGCCAAACTTCTCTTTCATCTAAGATTTCAGCATTTTCGGACGCTAAACATTGGTTGCATGGAGGGCCTGACTGTACGTCTGACTAAACCCGAGACGCAGACATAAATTCTAAATCAGCAAGACGGTGAGGATTTTGATGGTCGCAAAACGCAATTCGGCAAGATCAAAGAGACGTAAATCTAAGGACGGTGGAACACAGTCGCCCGCCCAAAAACTCGCTGGATGGACTAACATTCCGTCCGCGCTGCGCGATATATTGGTGTGTTTTGTTATATTTCTGATCCTTGTGTTCGTGTACCGTGCGTACATAATCGAAGGAAAGATCGATGTGGTGGCGGACACGATTAACCAGGGCGCCCCCTTTGACCAGTTCGCGAAGTCCTATCGAGATCAATACGATGCGACTCCTCTCTGGTATCCTCATATATTCTCCGGCATGCCTTTCCAGGCGAGCGGATCCTACCAGTCTCTTCAATACAGCTATGAAGCGCTTTTGCAGTTAATCGTCCCGAACAGTCTGTTCGAGTTGTTACATGGACGATACCTATTTCATCTGCTTCTGGGCGCTATTTCGATGTTTCTGCTTGCCCGCGCTCTGTCCCTTTCACGTGCGGCCGCATTCGTGGCTGCCGTAGGTTTCGTGCTGAATAGCCATGTGATTGGTACAGATCATGTAAACCGGCTTGCATCTTTCATGCACATCCCTCTGGTCTTTCTGACAGTATATAAACTGTTTGAACGACCGCATGTTATTTGGGCGATTCTACTGGGTGGGGCCTTTGGGTCGCAGCTTGGGTCCTATCATCCACAGATTGCGCACTATACAGGTATGATGATTGGTCTGTACGTGGTGTACATTGTCATCGTCAGGCTCAGAGAGGGAGGTCAGGTCAAACCAATCGGGCTGGGACTTACCTTTTTCGCCTTGGGGCTGATAATAGCCGGATCAATGGCTGCCGTTATGGTTTGGCCTATGCAGGAATATGCGCAATTCTCCGCGAGAAATTTGTCGATTGGCGGTCAGAGTGTGAACGTACCTTTCGCCACCAGCTGGTCGTTGTCTCCTGGAGAGATTCTTACCTTTATTCTGCCTTCTTTCTCTGGGTTCGGTGGACAATCTTACTGGGGTCAGATGCCGTTCACCGATTTTCCAAATTATATCGGGATTATCATAGCGGTATTGGCTTTGCTCGGACTGCTATTGCGTCGAGATCGGATTACGGTTTTTTTATGCCTCCTCAGTGGTTTTGCACTCTTTGTTTCTATGGGTCGGCATTCGGCTTGGGTTTCCTATATTATGCTGAATTATGTTCCGTTCTTCGCCAAGTTTCGCGCTCCGGTAATGATTCTAATTCTCTTTCAGTTCGCGGCTGCTTTATTGGCCGGTATCGGTATTCAGTGCTTGATAGACGCAGCACGGCATCAGTCGTCTCGGCTAATCGGTCGTGGGATCGTGATTACGGCAGCCGCGCTGCTGTCGTTAACCGTGCTGCTGACGCTTTCCGGTACCTATTTTGAGACATTCATGGGAACCATATATGCCGCGGCCGATATAGCACATCCAAGTCGTCAAGCTATCGCAAGTAACGCAGTCATGCAGTCGCAACTTAACAGTTTGAGATTTGGGATGTTGATGCAGGATCTTTGGATGATGGCCATTCTGCTCTCTGTGGGAGGCGGGCTCATATTTTTATATATGAGGAGTAAGATCAATACGGCGTTTTTCTCGCTTGGAATATCGGTGCTTGCTACGGTAGATCTTCTGGTGGTTGCCGGGGGGTTGGTGGATCCACAGTTTCTTCCTGGGCGTGTCAATTCGTTCTATAGTGAGAGAGAGTTGGATCCTGTTATTCAGGCTTTAGCGGAAGATGAGGGATTGTTCCGAGTTCTGCCGGTCGACGAGCCAAACACAAATCAATATGGTTATTTCGGTATTTCGAGTATCGGCGGCTATCATGCAGCGAAAATGGGCGTCTATGAGGAGCTCATGTCTGAGGTCGGCTTCAATACGCTTTCGGTCTTGAACATGCTGAACACCAAGTATCTGATAACGAAACAGAGGTTGGGCGGTAGTTTTGTGCCGATAGTTGAATCGTCCCAGGGCAATCTTTACAGAAATGATGCAGCCCTCCCACGCGCTTTTATGGTGGACAGCCTTGTGGTGATCAAGGAGAAAGACCTGATTTTTAAGACCTTGAAGGGACCTGAGTTTCGCCCGTCGAGGTATGTGATCCTTGAAGAGAAATTGGATGTGAATCTTGGCCCTGTTGAGGGAGCTTCTGTAGTCATTTCAAATTACGCACCACAGCGTATAGATCTCAATGTCGATACACCGGGAACGGGCATTCTAGTCCTAAGCGAGATCTACTACCCCGCCGGTTGGAAGGCGACAATTGATGGTGATCCCACTACTATTCTTAAGAGTAACTATGCATTGCGGTCTGTCATTGTGCCAGCCGGACAGCACTCTGTTTCATTTGTTTTTGAACCGACCTCATTTGCGGTAGGGCATACGCTGAGTCGAGTTGCAAGCAGCCTTGTTCTGCTTTGTCTGCTCGGTTACGGTACCCTTACCGCGCGCAGGAGATTGTCCGTCCGACAGACGTGAGCTGGTCATTATACATCATTACGGCTCTTTCCTTGTAAAGTGTTCCTGATAGTCTGATCAACCCTATGTCCAAGAAACCAAAAAAGAATGATCGCCCTCAACGGACTTCTAGCCGCACGTCCGGGATATCCGTTTTGAAGGAGTCCTGGGGACGGTGGATGGGTGATCTTATGGGTATCAGCGCACTCATCGTCGCAGCAGTGATCTTTTACTGGCCGATCCTGAGCGGGCAGGCTTTTCTGTGGGAGGATGTTCCGGAACAATGGTATCCATTGGCAAGTTATACCGCCAGCGAGTTACGCATGGGACGCCTACCACTCTGGAATCCTTATCTTTTCGGTGGAATTCCCTTCTTTGCTATGATCGATGTGGCCGTGCTCTACCCGTTGAATTGGATAATGGTGTTATTTGTGGAGGATAACATGCTCAGCTACCTGGTGGTTGAGTATCAGATAATCGCACATATCCTATTGATTGGGTGCACCACCTATGCTTTTGCGAGAGGAAATGCTATTTCAGTGTCTGGCTCTCTTGTTGCGGGATTGATCTATATGTTGTGTGGAGTCACGGTCCATAATGTAATTCACCCGGTTTTTGTATTTGCCCTAGCCTGGTTTCCGTTGGTATTTCTTCTTTTCAAGAGGGCTGTTGCCTGTGAGAGTTTCCAACTTGCTGTGTTCTCTGGAGGGCTGCTGGGTGTGCTTATTGTCGCGGGGCATGCACAGGTTTTTGTATATGTGTCTTATCTTCTAGCATTCTACATTTTATTCTCTTTGGGATATCTGATCCGCGACTCGGCATCCCGCTCTTCCTTTTTAAAGGTTATTGGAATCGGGGCTGTAACGATGGTCACCTCGCTCGCAATAGGAGCTGGTGTCTTATTGCCCATGATGGAGTTGGCACCCCACGCACTGAGGCCAGACGTGACTTATGAGGTAGCGGGCTCCTATGCTCGTTATCCTGGTGAGCTGATCACTTTTATCATGCCTGATTTCTTCGGCCAAACCCAGCCATCAAATTGGAACTATTGGGGACCAGGTAGTGCGGAATATGGTCATTATTGGGAGTCCCATTCCTATTTGGGGCTATTTCCGCTCCTCCTCGCAGGGATCCCGGTCTTTCTGATGCGATCACGCTTCGTGGTGTTTCTCACGGTCTTGGCCATGGTATCACTTGTTCTCGGTTTCGGAGATGCTACGCCTCTGTATCGTATTGCCTATGATTTCATACCTGGTTTTGATCGTTTTCGTGGTGCCGCAAGATTTAGCATCTTTTACTCCTTCTCTATCGCTATTCTAGCCGGAATGGCTATAGATTTTCTTTTCAATATGAACAGAAGACAATCCTTAAGGTTGAGGCAATACATTCTATCGGTGGTAGCCGTTATGTGTACTGGCTTGATTATCTATATGACTCTCAAACCATCGATTGTTGGGTTGATTGCGGATACCCCTGAAAAAATGGATGCAGTCCGGGCGGCGCTTGCGAGCCAGATGGATCGCTTCGCCTTGCTCTGCGCAATCACACTGGCCTCATTATGTTGCTGGTATACAGTACGTCTCTCGAATAGTGTTAAATTATGCGTTACCGTTCTCGTCATTTTTCTCGATCTATATCTAGCCGGTACTGGTTTTGCGTTGAGCCCTAAAGGCGCAGGCGAGTACTATTCAAAGTCACCTTTGATCGATTTCCTAAAAAAGCGGCAGGCAAATGAGGGTGGGAGAGCTCGTACTCGTCAAGAACGAGTGATGTTGATGACTCGAAATGCCGGGGTACTGTATCGTGTTCATACGCTAGAGGGTTATGCCTCCCCTCTACGGTTGGCTGAGACACTTCCTCCGCGCTTCGCCGATGAACTGATGGGTGTTCGATACGGTATTCAGATTAGTGAGAATGGTAAAGCTGCTAGTCTGGCGGCCAATATTGGGGCGATGCCAACCGCGTATGTGGTCCGTAAGTATTTGGTGGCTCATGATAGGGAGGCTGTAGGACTTGCAATGGATGATTCATTATTTGACTATAGAACTGCGGTTATTCTGGGTAAT
>JABIQT010000170.1 GCA_018667995.1 Candidatus Latescibacterota bacterium | reverse complement strand
CTTCGACGCCTGCGTCGCCGGATGCAGATCGTTTTTCAGGACCCATATGGTTCTCTAAATCCGAGAATGACGGTCGGCTCCTTACTCCGGGAACCACTCACCATCCATGGACTCGCGCCCCGTTCCCAGATGCAGGATCGTGTTGCTGAGTTGCTCGATGTGGTCGGCCTCAATCCAGCCCATGCCCGCCGTTATCCCCATGAATTCAGCGGCGGGCAACGACAGAGAATCGGGATAGCCCGTGCACTTGCGGTACAACCTGACCTCATCGTCGCAGATGAACCTGTCTCTGCACTCGATGTCTCCATACAGGCTCAGATCGTAAATCTACTCAAATCGCTGCAAGCCCAGTTTCAACTCAGCTACCTCTTCATCTCCCATGATCTGCGTGTCGTCCGCCATATCAGCGACCGTGTCGCGGTCATGTATCTCGGGAAGATCGTTGAGATCGCCGACAAGGACGAACTGTACGCCAATCCCCATCATCCCTATACCGAAGCACTACTGTCCGCTGTCCCTGTGCCGGATCCGAACCTGACCAGAGGACGTATTATCCTCTCGGGGGATGTGCCGAATCCTGCGGCGCCCCCACCCGGCTGTCCATTCCACCCCCGCTGTCCGAGGGCGGAGGATAGATGCCGTTCGGAAGTACCGGCCCTCGAAAGCAAGAACCGCACCCACATGGCGGCCTGCCATTTAGCCAACACCTGAACGAGGCGCTCTGCTATTCGCTTGCCGTCCGAACGGATAATGATGGGAGATTTCAGTGATTGTACAGAAGCCGTTTGGGAGGACCGGGCACATCAGCTCCCAAACCATTTTTGGCGCAGCAGCCCTGGGTAGTGTCACACAGGAAGTGGCTGATCGTACACTGGAACTGCTGCTTGAATACGGTGTCAACCACATCGACACAGCGGCAAGTTACGGTGATTCGGAGCTTCGAGTGGGACCATGGATGTCTCACCACCGCTCCCAATTCTTTCTGGCTACCAAAACAGGTGAAAGATCCGCACAAGGAGCGCTTGAGAGCCTGGAAAGGTCACTCGAGCGGCTTCAGGTCGAGCAGGTGGATCTGATCCAGATGCATGCCCTGGTAGATCCGGGAGAATGGGAAGTTGCTATGGGACCTGGTGGCGCTCTGGAAGGTCTGATCAAGGCAAGAGAAAGAAAATTGACACGATTCATAGGTGTCACGGGGCACGGCACCACGGTTCCTGCAATGCATCTCCGAAGTCTATCCCGATTCGACTTTGATACCGTACTGTTACCCTATAATTACATGATGGGGCAGAATGTCGAATATATGCATGATTTTCAGAATCTACTCGAACTGTGTCGGGAGCGTAACACAGCCGTCCAGACTATAAAGTCCATTGCCCGGGGCCCCTATCCGAATGGTGATACCAGAACACACACCACCTGGTACGCGCCACTCGTGCAGCAAAAATCGATTGATAAGACAGTCGCATGGGTTTTGAGTAATGAACAGGTTTTTCTCAATACTGCGGGGGATATCACGCTGTTACCCATGGTACTCGATGCAGCAGAGACCTATGGCTCTAAGCCGAGCAATGCCGAAATGGAGAGCCTGGTGGCGCTTGACTCGCTGGAACCGTTATTCACCTGAGTCCAAGCTGGTCCTGAGGCGTGCCATTTCCTCAATAAAATCCGCCTCGAGCTGATTTCTGCGTTCGGCATTCAGAAAACTGTGGCGAACGCCATTAAGCAGAATCTCGTCCACCTGATCTACCCCAAACCTGAAAACATCAGTCAGTAACTGCGCCTCTTGATTCATGGTTGTATTGAAAAGGGGGGGATCATCGGAGTTTACGGTTACGATTTCCCCGGCCTCATAGAGCCTTCTCAACGGATGGTTTCCGATTCTGTCGTAAACTCCGAGGCAGATGTTACTGGTGGGATTGACCTCAATCGGGATCTGGTGTTCGGAAAGATACGCTACCAAATTCGGATCCTCAATGGCACGGACGCCATGTCCGAGGCGCTCCGCCTTCAATGCCCTAATCGCCCCCCAGATACTCTCAGGACCCGCCAATTCGCCAGCATGGGGAGCACTATGAAGGCCTGCCGCCAGGGCTTGATCAAACCAGCGCTCAAACGGCTCGGGAGGATACCCGGTCTCCAGTCCCCCCAATCCGATCGCGACGACGCCATCTCCCATTCCGTCGATAGCCAGCTGGGTGACGTAGTCCATTTTTTCATCATGGGGATGGGCGTTTCGGACCAGATCGAACACCCAGTTAATCTCAACGCCAAATTCGGCAAGGACGGCCTTGCGGCCACGGCTGATACCCGTAAAGAAAACATCCTCGTTGACGCCGTTTATCCAGCGGTGATTGCTCGGGGAGAAGGTAATCTCAGCGTATCTAACGTTCTGTCGCGCCAACTCCGCACCATATTCATGGACGATTAGTTCGAAGTCCTCGGAGGTTAGCAGGCATCGCGTTATCGCGATATACACTTCGATGAAGTGATGAAAGTCTGTGAACTTGAACCACTCTCTAAGTTCATCCACGGTGGTATAGGGCAGATCCACCCGATTACGAAGGGCGAGCTGCAGAAGAGTTGCAGGCCGGATTGTGCCTTCGAGGTGGACATGTAGTTCGCATTTGGGGGCGGCTCGAATGTACTCGTTCAGTGAAATCATATCATGGATTCCGGAGAGGTGGTCTGTGTCGGGAGCTCAGGCTCGAGTTACATCACACGATACAATGTGAACAGTATCATGGGCTGATATGCCTGACCCGAATTCGATTGACGGTTTTCTGTTAAATCGTTATATGCAATCCTTCCGACAATCGAGGCAAAAAACCCAGTCGAAGGAAATCCATATGCTCATAGGAAACAACGAATATCAGGTCGTCAGCGGCGGTGATTTTAAACTCGACGGCGGCGCCATGTTTGGTATTGTTCCGAAGACTCTCTGGCAGAAACTCAGAAAGCCCGACGAAGACAATCGCATCCAAATGGCCACCAACTGCCTGTTGATACGAACCCCCCAGTATCTCATTCTCGTTGATACGGGATATGGCACAAAAATGACCGACAAGGAACGTGCAATATATGGCATGTCCGGTGTCTCTTTAATCGACGACCTAGCGACCCATGGTGTCAAACCGGATGACGTGGACATCGTCATTCTCTCCCATCTACATTTTGACCACGCTGGCGGCGCCACAGTTACCGATCTCGAGGGACAGATGTATCCGGCCTTTCCGAGAGCAAGATATTTCGTACAACAGGGAGAATGGGACGACGCGGTAAACGGCTTTGCCACCATGACGGCCACCTATAACCTGGAGAACTTTACGCCGCTCATGGATGCGGGTGCACTAACTCTCGTAGAGGGCAACCGTGACATATGCGAGGGCGTAGGGGTCGCCGTAACGGGTGGCCACACCCGGCATCACCAAATGATCAAAGCGACCTCCGCCGGTGAGACGGTCGTTTTTGCGGGTGACATTCTTCCCACTTATTCTCATGCCCGTGGGCCCTACAATATGGCGTACGACCTGTTTCCTCACGAAACCATGGTTCAGAAATTACAATTACTCGAGCAGGCTGCCTCTCAGGGCTGGATTATCGTTTTGGATCACGATCCCCTGGCCACTGCCGGTAAAATCGTTCAAGAGAAGCCAGGACGCTTTTCCTTTGAGGAAATCGCTTTGAATTGAGGCTTCGTCAGCACTGCCAAACTGTAGTGCCAACGTTCGTCTACATGGCCAATCTGTACAGCTCCCTGAAATCCTCGATCTCACATGGTCTCGGATTAAGCTGGTGGCAACCGTCCTCTAATGCCTTTCGGCTGAGGGTATCGATCATTTCGGGCGTCACGCCAACTTCCGAGAGGTGGCTGGGGATCCCGATCTCTCTAAGAAACATATCTATAGCGGCTATGATCTCTGATGCCGATTGCTCCGATGAACGACCGTGCACGTCTATGTCCAGAGCCCGTCCCAGGTCTTTCAATCTGCCAGGGACTACTTCGGCATTGAAACGCAAGACGTGCGGAAGCAGAATCGCATTCGCCAGACCATGGGGAACGCCCGCAACCGTCGACAAAGGATGAGCGAGCGAGTGAGTCGCTCCCAATCCCTTCTGAAAGGCGGTGGCACCCATACTCGCGGCAATCATCATATAGCCACGTGCCTCGATATCCTCTGCGCCGTGAAAGACGGCCCTTCTCAGGTAACGGAAAGCCAATCCCGCGCCATGGAGCGCAATGCCGTCGCACATGGGATGAAATCCGGTGGCCAGATAGGCCTCGATACAGTGTGTCAATGCGTCAGCTCCCGTTGCCGCGGTAATGTTTTTGGGCAACCCTGTCGTAAGCTCCGGATCGCAAACAGCCAGAGCCGGCATAAGGTAAGGGCTGAAAATGACGGTCTTGCGTCCAGTAGCCTTCAGTGTGATCACACCGCTTCGGCCGACCTCGCTGCCCGTGCCCGCGGTGGTAGGCACGGCAATAATGGGTGGAATATCCGCTCCAATCAATTTGTCTCCACCGACATTATCGTCATAGTCCGACAGGGAGCCGGGGTGCGTCGCTGCAAGTCCGATGATCTTAGCTGCGTCTAAGGAACTCCCTCCGCCGAGACCAATTATGCCGTCGCAAGCAGCCTCATCATACTGTGCTGCCCCTTCGATCACGTTCGATTCCACAGGATTTGGTTCCACACCATCATATATCGTCGCAGACGGAAGAATGGACGATACCCGGTCAACGATACCCGTCGCAGCCATGCCGACATCCGTGACAATCAAGGGCCTATGTATCTCCAACTCATCCGCAAACTCCTGCAGACGACTGCACATTCCCGGTCCGTACTCTACGCGGGTGGGAAAACTAAATGTCATTTCAAATCTCCCGCTTCTCTCAGCATCACAGAATTACCTCCACTACGTTCATGGGATGCTGTACCTATTTTCGTTTGACATTGCACCAACCCTGTCATATTCTCAATTCCTGTCCAGAAACTTGACTCCAACCTTGCAGCCTGGACGAACGCACGGCCAAAACTACTCACAATAGCAGGAAATAAATCCAAGGTTAACAATCATGAACTGTCCAGATTGTTCGCATGTAAACCGCACTGGTGGCAAATTCTGCACTCGCTGTGGCAGCACGCTTTTCTTATTTTGTCCAGCATGTCGATCAGCCGCCCTTGAGGAAGACATCTTCTGTGGTGACTGTGGCGTGAAACTCCCCCAATCAGGAATACGAGCGCCTCAACAGACGGCAGACTCCGGACGTCCCCTGGTAGTGGAACAGCAGTCTGGCTCGGGCACCGCCACCCCAGTTGGTACGGAATCAGCGCGCAAGTATGTAACGGTGCTCTTCGCCGACATATCCGGATTTACGGCCATGAGCGAGAAGCTGGATCCAGAAGAGGTAACCGACCTAATGAATGGTTGCCTGAAGCGTCTCGCGGAGACCGTTGATAAATATGAAGGATACGTCGATAAATTCGTCGGCGACTGTATCATGGCCCTTTTTGGCGCCCCGGTGGCACATGAAAATGATCCGGAACTGGCTGTGCGGTGCGCTTTGGAAATGAATCAGGTCACACTGGAATATAACAAGACACTGCCGGTCAAGTTAGAGAAACCTCTCATGCTCCATACTGGAATCAATTCAGGAATGGTCGTAGCCGGCGGTGTGGGGTCGGATGCCAACATGTCGTATACAGTGATGGGAGACACCGTAAACCTCGCCTCGAGACTGGAATCTATCGCAGGAAACGGGCAGATATTCATTTCCAAGTATACCCATAATCTGGTGCGAAGTAAGTTTGCATTCAACGAGCATGAGCCCATCAAGGTTAAGGGCAAGAGAGACCCTGTATCGGTATTCGAGGTTACTGGGGTCCGAACATCGCGAACAAAGGAAACGACCGCCAAAAAATCCAAGACTCCTCTCATCGGACGCTCGCAGGAAATGGAGACGTTACATCTTCGTATTGATCGTTTTCTTGAGGGAACACCACAGGTGGTTCTGCTCACATCCGATGCAGGGATCGGTAAGAGCCGTGTCCAGCAGGAAATAGAATCATATCTCGCAGATAAACAGGTGCAGATTATCCAGGGCACGTGCCACTCATTCAGCCGTGCCACTAGTTACTATGTGTTCTCAGAGATCATCAAAAACCTCACGGATATTGATTCTGCGGATCTGTCCGAAACTATGGCAGAAAAGCTAGCGACGAATATTCCGCTCGTGACGGGTGTGGATGCTGAGGTGCTGCCAGATGAAGCACGTGAAGCCATCGTATTTCTGGGTAGCATTCTTGGTCTGAATCTCGGTGAGGACTACGACATTTCCATTCAACAGATGGACGCTCAGGATGTAATGATGTCCATCTTTCGCTCGATCCGCTGGTTCTTCGAGCGACTCTCTGCGAACAAGCCGCTCATACTGATTCTTGAAGACCTGCATTACGCAGACAATATTTCTATCGATGTCTTGCACTATCTGTTTGAAAACCTGAACGAGAGCCGGGT
>JABIQT010000937.1 GCA_018667995.1 Candidatus Latescibacterota bacterium | reverse complement strand
CTGGTCAAAGAATGAACCGGGACACACTTCAAATCCCGACCGAAAAAAGGGATCCGAAATACAAGGATCGTGCGCATTGGTCAGTCGGAATCTGACAAAATAGAAGATCTATGAGGTCAAGAGCATGATACCACATTTTAATTTCTGTGCTTTGGTTTTCTTACTGTTGTCATCACAACCACTGAGCGCACAGGAGGGCCTCGACGGCTCAAGACCGTCTCCTGCTACGGGCAGAACGCTGCACCCCGATGCGCCCCCGGAGACGAAGATGCTCAGCCAGCTCTTTGGTACGTGGGATGGCTATCAGGTAAGGCGAAATCAGGACGGAACCTGGGCCAGCGACACCACCCATTCTGAGTGGCGCTGGTACGCGATTCTCGATGGCCACGGAATCCAGGACGATTGGATCAAGCTGGAAACAGCCGACAATCCCGGGCAACTGCCTCAAGTGGTTGGAACCAATATCCGTATCTATAATGCCACAGAAGACCAGTGGCACATGGCCTGGATTGACAAAACCAACCGAACGCTGGCGAGCTTTACCGCAAAAAATGTAAACGACACGGTTATCATGTCGGGAAAGAATGCCACCGGAAGACAGGTCAGAATCACATTCTTCAACTTTGCCAGAGACGCCTTTGACTGGAAACAAGAATGGACTTTTGACGGAGGCGAAAGCTGGGTGATAGTGACCAAGATGCATTGCACCCGAACACAGTAATACGAGTCCATCTGTGGATAATGATGTGGTATGATTCCTGTCACAAATACCAAGTCAGGGAAACGCACACCATCGCAGTAGGTGCCTGGGTTTTGGTTTGCACTGTCATGGACGTTAGTCTCTATACTCATTAATGACGATTCGCACAAGCTCAGCCCTTATTCCCCTTCGCGACCAGGAAACCATCAATGGAAACGTGGATCGCACTCCTTCGCGGCATAAACGTTGGCGGGCACAATATCCTACCTATGGCGAAGCTCAAGGATGATCTCGAATCACTGAACCTCAAAAACGTCCGTACATACATTCAAAGCGGCAACATAGTGTTCGAATCAACCATCAAGGACGCTTCAATACTCAGCGAAAAAATCACTCGGAGCATCGAGGACCAACACGGATTCCGGCCGCAGCTGCTCCTTCTGAGCTACGAGAACCTGCTAACCGCGATCGAATCGAATCCCTTTCCCGAGGCTGTATCTGATCCAAAGACGTTGCATTTCTTCTTTCTCGCGAATCAAGCCTCTGATCCGGACACAGAGGCCCTTGAGGATATAAAGGCGCCGACAGAACGATACCAACTGTCTGAGAGCGTCTTCTATCTCCACGCTCCGGAAGGAATCGGCCGTTCCAAACTCGCCGCGAAAGCAGAGAAGCACCTCGGCGTTGTGGTAACTGCACGAAACTACAGAACAGTGGATAAATTGCGGTCAATGGTCACAGAAACATGATTCAGAAACTTGGCGGCCTGCAATCCGTACGGAGTATCGGGAAAGCTGCCTGCATAAAATTCATAACGGAGTTGTCAAAATGAATACACCCGACAGCACACCATCCGAATCTACGAGCCTACCCAATAGCAAGCCTCTGGCCTTTCTCGTAGATTTGGCACTATATCTATCGGTGATGTTTCTGATCAGGGAAGTCTACTTCAGCAGTTTCGGATTTATGGCGAATGGTCTTTTCTGGTCGTTAACCACCCTGGTGGTGGCAACCTGGAGGATGAGGGCCAGAGGCGTCACATGGGCGGAATTAGGTCTGCGTAAGCCTGAGCGTATAGACAGAGCAGTCATAGGCACCGTATCTATCCTGGTGATGGCGATCGCTTCGATCATAATCTTTCAAGTGCTCAAGGATTCGCTCTCATTGGAACTCTCGCCGGACACTTCCAATGAGAGTGCGGCTGAAAAATTCGGTGACCTGAAAGACAATTGGGGTCTGTTCTTTTCGATCATTCCGTTGATCTGGCTCGAGTCTCTGCTCGAGGAAGTGCTGGACAGAGGCTTTCTGATGAACTGGATAGAAAGAATGTTCTCGAGTACCCTTACGGCCACCGTTCTCGCAGTGATACTCCAG
>JABIQT010000171.1 GCA_018667995.1 Candidatus Latescibacterota bacterium | reverse complement strand
GCCGCTGAGTGAATGCTAACTTCCGTTCCCAGGGCCGCACAGAGAAAGGCATCCTTCTGACAGAGAATCTTGCCTCCTATCGTGGACATATCGAGTGCGATGATCTTACAAGGACAGGGCGCGCCAGAAGCTACAAGCTTCTTGCCCTGTCCCTCGTTCGTGAAGTGAGTCATAAAAATTGATTCACCCGTAAGGAGACTCTTTCCCACGTTCAGCAGCTTTCCAAAAATGCTCTCATTCTGTGCACATCCCTCCCCCATGCGTGCTTCGAGGGTAATCCCCTCCTCCATCCAGTTCATTGCACCGGCTTCCGCGACCACGGTTTCCGCCCGGATCCAGTTCCACCTCAACGACTTGCATGTCATCACAGAACAGCTAATAATCCACTTCGTGGCATTCCATACTTCACCTTTCTATCTGTGAGGAGACGGTAGATATAGTGATGGCGATCGATTTCCTATCGAGGCGTCTTGCATTACAGCCGAATGTAAATCTGTACACTATGACAGACAAGTCTGTATATTCCTGCTGAGGTCGGTGAGAATTTTGTGGAACATTCACCAATGGAGTGGCGTCTACCGTGTATAGATACTAAGATAATAGGAGTAGCTCACCGATAACATTGTTCGCGCTAGCCCAATAGCGAGATTGTTCGGCAATTCCGGTCGTATCACGAAGTTTTGAAAGGAGAATATGCCATGAATCGCTCCGTAGTCGCGGCAGTTCTGTTTGCCCTGGCGATAACAGGATGCGGCGGCGGCTCGAAGATCGTCGATCTTACGCCAGTGCCTAATTCTGAAATCCTCAAGCGGGCCCCCAATTGGTTCACCGATGTGCCTCAAGATCCAAACTACCTTTTTGCCGCAGCGACGGCTACCTCCAGCGACATGCAGCTCGCAATAAACAAAGCCCAGACCGAGGGACGAAATCAGCTCGCACAGCAGATGGAAGTAAAGTTTAATGGCCTTCAGAAGCGGTTTCAAGAAGAAGTCGGTGTAGGTGACGGTTCAGAGTACCTCGATCAGTTTACCTTGGCGTACAAATCAGTTGTCAGCACAGTTTTACATGGAAGCCGAATCAGCAAGCAGGATCTGCAACAGGAGCGACAGATCTGGAGATCCTATGTGCTCATGGAGATGCCAATCGGTGAGGCCAATCAACAGTTGATGGCAAAGATAAAAGCCAACCAGAATCTCTATACCCGCTTCCGGGCAACAGAGGCTTTTGATGAATTGGATGATGAAATTGATCGTTTCGAGCAATGGAAGAAGAATCAGGGGAACTGACCTGAGCGTTTTGGTATACTAATCAGATACAGCAAGTGTGGCCATGAATCAGTAATTGTCGGTACTGGTTCGTGGCCCTCTCTGTTTTCGGATACCCCTGAATCCAGGAACACTATCGAGGTCTAAATGCTCATTCTGACCAGCATGCTGACAGCTTCATTTATTTGGGTTTCAGCTGCCAAACTCGCCGACTACCCTCCCTGGTTCTTGAAAATGCCCGAGGAGAGTGGGGTACACTTTGCTGTGGGCCTGTCTCGAGCCTACGCAAAGCGGGACAGTTCGGTTTCGCAAGCGGTACGAGACGCCATGTACCAACTCAGAATAGCTGCGGAAACGACCATTAAGGGTGAACGGCTGTTCCAGATGCTACCCGGCGGCAGAACCGTCTACCAGGGCGAGGTGTTTCTTGAACAGCCTGGGAAAGCTGCGACACCATGTTTTCTGGACACCGTTGAGGCATCGGGAATGGTCATGGTCCTGGCAGCTACGCGCCGACCTGACCACTATGACGCTGAAGTCGGAACCATCCCTCAGCATGCGCCCCCTTCCTGGGTTACAGACATCCCCAAAGACAGTAACGGCGTCTATGCGGTAGGCATGGCGCGGGCGTATTACTACGAGGAAAATAGCTGGCGGGAGGCTGAACGTCAGGCACGCCAGGAACTCGCCTATTCTATTGCGGCCAGACAGCGAAGGCTGTTCAAGGGAACAACGGAAACGTCTTTTGGCGTAACAGCAAGTGCCACGGCCGTGCGACTCACGGGCGTACAAACTATGGAACGCTGGCGTAGCGAATCCGTATGTTTCGTTCTGATAAGAGCCGATAGCGGAGCAACTGCACCCCAATAGACCAATCATGCATGTCCATCGTACGGAAAACTATCTATCATTGGACTGCAGGGCACCGTCTATGAATAAACGCCAGTCTTCGTTGGGCTCCCAGACCTGGCTCAGAGCCAGCTGGGCCTCCTTACGAGAATGCCCAAGACGCAAGACGCGGTAGAGGTAAATGAAGGAAGATACCCGCATGTTGGCGAAACAGTGGACGAATACATTTCTATCGCGATTGGCATCCATCACATCGAAGAAGAACTCAAGATCGCGAAGGGCCGGTTTCTTAAAATCGACGGGAATCTGGATATAGGCGAGACCTGCCTCGACTGCCGCATAGGCCTCCTCACCATTCATCTGCTTTCGTGCTGGAGCGAGGTTGATGACTAGGTCATATCCAGCACCCTTGATGGTTGGGATATGTTGCAGCCCTATCTGCCCTGAGGTAGCAATTGATTCGCTTATCTGTACGAAGGCGCGGATGGATGACAAGGAACTATCCAGCGGCGCCTGTGATTGATCTTGGGCGAGGAGATTTCCGGGAAAGTACAGAATAATCATGCATACTATGCTGGTTCGCATCAAACACCTCTCAGCTATTATCTACGTCTACGCACAGCGCGCTACCAGGTCCGCTCCTTGAGCATCTCCTGTATCGCGCTCTTTGGAACGGGTAGATCATCCATGCGCCCCTCCAGCCAATCGGAGAAGTCCCTCTCGATTTCATCGGTCCACCGATCATCAATCTGCCCAGGTGTATAGACGGCCTCACGGATACGCTGCATACCAAACAAGTCTCGAAGCTGAATTAACTCTGAGGTCTTCACTACCTTCTCTGCCAGATGTGGCGGCACAAAGACAACACCCTCCCTCTTTCCCAGAACCACATCACCCGGCATCACCGTTGCCATTCCTATTCGGATCGTGGTATTCACACCAGCAAGCATAATGGTAGGGGAGGCGAATGACGGATGCCAACCCCGCACAAAACTGGCGAATCCGGGTATGTCTTCAATTCCCTCAAGATCCCTTAGTGCCCCGTCAAAAACCACACCATTGCCTGAATTGGCGTATATCGCAGTGGCCAGATTGTCTCCAATTATGGGTCCCTCATCGACTTTGCCGTACACGTCAGCCACATAGACATCTCCGTTAACAAGCATGTCGATTGGCCAGGAGATCTGATCACCAATGCAGCCTTGTGCCGCCCCCTTAGCCTCCATAACGCTCCGCATTACAGGGCGACGTGGCATGTAAACGGCCGTGAGTGCCCGCCCGACCAGTACCTGACCGGGGTGAGTGCTCTGCCAATTTCCCTCATATTGATAGTGATACCCCTCGCCCCGCAGTATACCCCAAGCCTGGGTAACGGAAACCCTTTTCATCCTCTCAATAACCTCATCGGGTACTCGAGGACGACCGTCCTGGAAGCGCTCACCAGACCACTCAGGGGTATATTCCTCTAACGATTCGCGCGATAGGCTCAGAGGACAGAACAGATCTTTGGACATGCTACAATCTCCAGTTACACCAAACGCTGCCGTGTGGCATGAATAAAATCCGTATAGGCCGGTTCGTTTCCAAGCGCACTCAGCTCTGCTGCTATCTGGCCTCGATGATAGGCGCCATGAAATGAGACATGTGTGTAGATTTCTAACCCAGTACTGCTCCAAGATTGGCCCTGAGAGTTGGTATAGGCAATCTGTACCTTATGATCCGTACCGTTTAACTGTGCGAAGTGCAACCGCCACCGCTCAGAGATCTTCTCAAGGTTTTCCTGGCTGGACGAGATCGACAGTCTGGCCGGACGATCACATCCGGAGGATTCCCCTCCATACGCCCAAACCAGAGCATCTCTGCGGCCACAATGTGCCCCATCAATGCCCTTGACTTCGCAGGCACAATATCCAGTGCCAGCAACGTCTCGACAACCTTGCGATTTGCCCATTCCGAGTAGGCGTATTGGCGACTCAAGAATCGCAATGGCTCCGTCACAACAGAGGACGCCTTTCTGCCAAGGCATAAGTACTCCACTGCCAGCAGGAAACTGACAGATCTCGGCCATTTACAGCTACCGCCCCGGCATAACCTTCTCCCGGAACAAGATGCTGTAAAATCCATTGATTGGTATTCCCGCCGCCTTCATCCGCCACCAATACAGGCCTAATACTGTCTTCGAGGTCGATATCGAATGAGGACAGTGGAACAGTCAATCCCAAGCCCGTTGCCTTAATAAAGGCTTCCTTGCAGGTCCATAGCCGGTAAAATGAGTCAACGCGATCTTCAACAGGCAACCGATCCAAGAATGTGTATTCCGAAGTGGAAAAATACCTGCGTGCCACTCGCATCCTATCTCCAACAGAACCGGCCCTGCAGTATTCGACATCAACTCCGATGTCCCGTCCGACTGCGACGGCTACGAGCGCCAGGTCGCCGGAATGCGAGAGATTGAATTTCAACGGCCAAGAGGCGTGCTCGTCATCCAGAGACGGCTTACCGTGAGCGTTGTACTTGAACTTTATCTCGGCAGGTTCGGTGCCCAGATAACGCGCCAGCAGCTCACGAAGGATTCCGCGACTAATCAGAAATCTGCGTTTCACTTGCTGACTCCTTGCGCGTTCTATTCGACAGGTCTCGTCACTCGAAAGCAATATTTTAAGGGCGTCCATCCTATCTGACGAGACCGATAGGGGGATCCGCCAGACATGGACAGCATTTCCATTTAATCCAAGATTGGCAGGCCCATTTCGCCACACGAGTGCGGGTGATGGGACGTCTGGTAGGGCTGCATCTGAGGAATCCATGCTTCTTGCTCTCGTTCAGGGTGGGAGGACTCAATAAAATAAACACGGGTGCTTCATATTGGCAACAAGAAAGCCGGAGCAGCTTTCAAACTGCCCCGGTTCACCATACGCTTCGGCTTTGTGGTGTCTATCCCTCTGTCTGAATCTGGTCTCGGCGGTGAAGAAGTCGCCCGTCATTGAATAGGCGCATCCCACCGCCATATCCTGGAATCGATGCACAGGAATTCTGAAGGCGTGAAGATCGCCGCTCTGGGCCTGTGTGATGAGTGTTTTCAGATTCTTCGTGATCCTGTTTTCCTCCTTGCTGAGCCAGAGACCCACAGACAGGTACAAATCGCAAGAAGAATCAAGAAATCTCCCTATTAGATCAGGCAGGTGGGTTTGAAGAAGGCTCACTTTCCGCCAATCCGAGCCCCATTTCGCCAGCTATGCTGTACAGGAGATAAGCGCCACAACGGTCCTCAAAAAAAAAGGGATCGCGCAGCTGGCGACACCGACTGTGAGCAGCCCCACGTATAGATTGCCCGATTGGAAGATCACCGCCTTCGTAGACTACATCCGGCGAAAGCACGGTGACTGCCTTCCCCGGTTGCCAACTGTGCCAATCGGAATTGAGCAGAATATCCGAAGCGAGAATGCGTTCGGGAGCGTCACCGGCATTGGAGTAGAATACTGTGAGCCTGTCGCCATGCAGCTGAATCCCAGAATGTCTCATATTGACATCAAAGAGCGTAGGGCCTTCCCGGAAATCCGTCAATCCGTCCTTCGAGCGATACAGGAGGCCTGGCATTGCCAGGCCGTAGGCCATTCCTCGCCAATGAAATACGCGCATGTAACTGGAACCGAGAATCTCAGTATTGGAAGTAAAATTGACGCCATCGTGGGATGTGGCCACAAGTGTCCGCTGGCCACCAAGCATGGGGTACTTTCTTGTCAAAGGGTCTTTCAATGCCTTGGCGTCGGACAGGATAGGACCGTGATAATACATGATGATTCGCTGGCGCGATTCATCTACGTGCACGTCCGGGGAGGCAATGTGGTTATGACAGGGCGTATCATCCAGCTGAAGGGCCCCCTCATGACGGATGCGCCACGGGCCGGAAAGATCATCCGCATAGGCAAGCCGAATATGCTTGCCCTGATGATGCCCAAAATAGAGAGAGTACTTGCCCGGCCGGCCGGGTATCCAGCTGGGGGTTCGTATGAGCGACGGCCCGTTAATATTGGTGCCAAGAGAGGGATGAGTTTCGGGCGTGATAATCGGACCGATGCGACGTAACCGCAAGAATGCCCCCAATCGGCCTTACCAGTCGGCCACACTACCGTCGGTGTCGTAGTAATACTCGCCGCCAAGTTCCTCACGATATTTCTGCTCGTCGCTCAATGCGCTTTCGTCTACCTCGAATCCGAGCCCGGGACCTGTAGGTAGCTCGATATGCCCCTCATTTACCTGCCATGCATTCGTAAGCAGCCCGTGACCAAGGCCCTGGTCGATCTGTTCCTGAATAAGGAAGTTTGGTACCGTAGCATCGACATGCAACGACGCTGAAAAGGCTACTGGGCCGATGGCACAGTGTGGCATGATATGCATATAGTAGACTTCGGCCATATTCGCGATCTTCTTCAGTTCAGTAATACCGCCCGCATGTGAGGTATCAGGCTGAATATATGCCACAGCCTGTTTCTCAAAAATCTCCCTGAAATCCCATCGGGTAAGTAGCCGCTCCCCTGTCGCAATTGGAAAAGTGACATGATCCGATACCTGCTTCAGGGCGTCCACATTCTCCTGCGGAACAGGTTCCTCAACGAACATGGGTCGCATGCCCTTAAGCTCATGGCATACTTCAATAGCCATGGCAGGAGTCATCTTTCCGTGGAAATCAAAAGCAAGCTCCGTATCAGGACCGACCCACTCACGCATTAAGTAAGCTCGTTCCACGAATTCATCGATGACCGCGGGAGGCTCATGCGCCCGCCATTTTCCGCCCGGGCCCGACTTAAATGCCTTGTAGCCTCCTTGTGCAATTAATGAATCGAGACGGTCTCTCGCCGCCGCTTTTGCCTCGTCTGTGAGGTTGCCTATTCCCCAATGGGCGTAGACACGAATCCGATCCCTTACGGCGCCTCCAAGCAACTGGTGGACAGGCACGTCATGATGTTTGCCTGCTATGTCCCACAGCGCCTGATCCAATCCGGATAGTGCCGTCATAAGCACATTGCCGCCCCTGAAAAATGCGGATCGGTATATGTGCTGCCAATGGTGTTCGATTCTCAGCGGATCCTTGCCGATAAGGTATTCCGCAAGCTCCTCCACCGCGCCATGCACGCTGCGTGGTTTGCCTTCCAGCGTCGTCTCACCCCAACCCTCGATTCCATTGTCCGTAGTTATCTTCACCAGCCTGACACGCTGCAAAGGGAAGAACTGCTCTATCTTGACGATCTTCATGTTGCATTTCTCCTTGAGACACACTTCACTTCACATGTTCTGGAAACGATACCCCTTGTTCAGCCAGATAGAACACGATCGCCTCCAACGCACCCGCAAGACTTCGGGTGGCGGTACTAAAATTCGTATCAAATTGATTCGCGAAGGCAGGATCTTCCTCGAAATTGACCACCGATTTCACAGCAAGAAATGGCGTATTCATCAACATGCTCATTTTGGCGACCGCTGCCGCCTCCATCTCAATGACCGCGGCGCCGTGGTTTCTTATATGCTCCTCATCCGTCGCGGAGTTCTCGAATGATCCACCGGTAACTACGACACCTGAGAACAACCCTAGAGATCGTATCATATTCGAAGCGTCCACAACCGGGTAAAATCCAATCGCGTAATCATGGTAGTTGGGTACCGAAATTGATACCCGCCGGTCGAAATACCTTACGGAATCAGTACTGACATAAACACTGCCAATCTCTGCCCCCTGGCTCTTGAAGCCGCCGGCAACTCCCACACTCAGGACCAGGTCGGGAGAAAAATGTTTAATAGAAAGATAAGTCGACAATGTCGCTGCATCAGTTCCGAAACTTGCGACCTCGAATACTGGATCGGGGCCATTGACCACAAGAACAAGATTCAGATCTGCTACTTCGGTAGTCCATGCGAGCGGAGGAAGACCGTCCTCCAGTAGAACCGGGGGATCGGAGAACGGCAGAACATCCATAACGGCTGCAGCTTCCTCCTCCATGGCCATCACTATAACAATGGTAGGCTTGGATCGTGAAAGTGCCATTGGACCGGCGCTTGAATCTGTCACGAATGTCTCATCGATTTAGGATTATCTAAGGTAAGATTTCTACCGTTTGGCCTTCAGTAGCATACGTTACGCCTGGAAATATCGCAGAAGCCTTTACCAGCGACTCTTGGTGTCGCTCGAGTTGGAAATGCATCAGCATCAGGCGCCTGACATTGGCTATTCGCGCGATACGAGCAGCATCGACGGCGGTGGAATGGCCGTCTCTGTTCAGACGCTCAGGCGGACAGTCGTGGGGAAATGTGGCATCGTGCAATAGCAGATCGCAGTCACGGACGTGATCTGCTATGGGTTCATGGTAGGCTGTGTCACCTGTAAAACCAAGCTTGACACCGTTTCTTGCGTCTCTAAATGTGTAGCACCTCCCATCCACG
>JABIQT010000173.1 GCA_018667995.1 Candidatus Latescibacterota bacterium | reverse complement strand
TCACTCCCTATGAAATAGGCTACTTCGCCCTCTTTGCTGTCGTCTGGCTGGGCTGGAGTTTCGAGCGATTGTCGCTTGGCCAAACATTCGCGCCCCGACGGACAGATCGATTGTTTGTCTGGTTTCTGGTTATATGCCTCTTTTCCGCAGTACCTGCTTATCTGTACGGTAATGAAATGTACAAGTGGTTGAGGGAGTTAGTTCCGTTTCTGTTTTTTCTTCCATATCTGATAGTCGTAAGATCCGTCAACACGGTCGGCGCCATCAAGTGGCTTTGCCTGGCCTTTACCGGAGTGTGCCTATCAATAGGTATATACAACCTGGTAGAATACAGCAACAATGCACTGAATGCTGAGTACCTCTGGGAACTTGTCGCCGGACGTCGTGCGCCTGGGGAGCCCCTTTTCTTTACCACACTTACTGTTGCCGCGATCTTGATCTGCTTCGAGGGATTTCGGGGGGCCAGGACCTGGCTTCTCATCGGTCTGATGATGTTCTGTGGTATCGCCCTCGCAGTCACATTCTCGAGAGGATACTGGGTGGCGGCGTTCGTCTCAATGGGGATTTCGTATTTCTGGATGCCGGATGAGGCCCGACGTCGCATGCTGATCTATGGCGGGCTCACTGGCGCGCTGGTAGTCCTGGTTACATCATGGTATTTAGGGCCCGTGATTTATGATCTGGCTACTGTACTCGGCGAGCGTGTGGTTTCCATTCTCGGCGCCACCGTAGATATATCGCTGCGCAACCGCATTGTGGAGTCCACTGCCGCACTCGATGAAATAATGGCCAGTCCCATTTGGGGATATGGCCTTGGCTTCTACTATACGTATGTCCCTCTCATCCCTGGTGAACTGCCCACGTGGTACGTTCACAATGCCTATTTGTATCTGTGGCTGAAACTCGGCGTATTGGGCCTCGTAGCATTTCTTGCATGGTATGTAACGGTGATTGTGCACGGATATAGGGCCTATCGGGCAAATGAAGATTCCTTTGTTAAACCCCTGTTACTGAGTGTTACCTCAATCATGCTCGCCATGATTCCCCTCTCAATTACTTCGCCGCAGTTCATCCAGAAAGACTCCATCCTGTTTTTAGCATTAGCCATGGGTTTCATAGAAATAGCCTATCGAGAGACCATTACCTACCGTTCCGCGGAGGTGTAAATGGGTGCCAGTTTGGATGAAATGGGGCCATCTGCCGCCAGGAGCAGTGTGTTCTACCTTGCAGGCAATGTGCTCTCCAGAATCATCGATCTGTGGGCTGTTCTACTTATTGCGAGGCATTTCGGTGAATCTGTCATGGGTCGTTTCTCTTTCGCGATCGCGTACGTAGGCTATTTCTCTATTCTCATTGATCTTGGCTTCAACATTACCTTCGTCCGTGAAATGGTGCGTGATAAGGCGCGGCAAGCGACGCTTCTGACTGGTATGTTAGTCTACAAATGCGTGATGATTGCCGTGGGTATGATACTGGCTGGATTCTTGATCTTTCTGGGCGAATATCCACTTGACACAATGAGACTCGTCTGGGTTATGACGCTCGGGTTACTAATTTCTCCGAAGTTACCTTCCCTGCGATTAGTTTATGAACAAGTATTTCAATCTCATATGAAAATGGAGATTCCCGGCCTGTTGAAGATTCTGGATGGCGTGTTTCTGCTCTCGCTCGTCTACGGAATAGTCATTAACGACAAACCGATTTTATGGGTGATGATAGCATATATCGTCTGCAATATCCCAGGATTGATCGTAATCATTATGGCCTCCAGAAAACTGGTGAAACCCTCTGGAATATTCGAGTCGGGCTTAATGCTGGATCTCTTGCGACAGGCCTTGCCCGTGGCAGTATTGGGCCTATTTGCCGCCATCTATTCTCGGATCGATGTACTCCTACTGTCCAGATGGTCTGATGATGCCGCGATCGGATACTACGCGTCGGCGTACCGACTCTCTGAGGCTTTCAGGATCCTCCCCGCTGCGGTATTGGCATCTCTGTATCCCATGTTGGTGGCACACGCGGGGCAAATTAAAGAATCCTTCATCCCAATTCTATCCCGCGGCCTCAAGCCCTTGCTGGTGACACTGATTCCGGTGTGCCTTGTTACGACGTTTCTCTCAGAATCGATCATCGAGTTATTCTATTCCTCGCAGTATCTGCCAGCGGCCGCTTCTTTGATTACCCTCGTTTGGGCGGAATTGTTCGTCATGCTGGCTACCGTACTGAGCAACGCGCTGATCGCTGTGGGCCGGCAAAAGACGGTGATGAGCATCAACGGGCTAATGTTGCTTATCAATGTCGTGCTCAATGTGATCCTGATTCCTATATGGAGCTTTCAAGGCGCTGCCGTTACCCGTCTGTTGACTGAAGGAACGGGAGTGGTAGGATTCACTATAGTATTTCGAAAAATGGCGGCCTGGTCCGTGTGGGGTTCCTGTATGCCTCTTCTGCCCGCCTCCTGTGCCCTCCTGATATGGCTCTATTTATTCTCAGCACAACCCTTTTCAATGGTCGTTGGCGGTTCATGTATTGTGTATACGGCCGTTCTGTTTGCCACGCGTGCGGTCACACCGAATGAACTGTTCGAGCTATACAGAGCAGTGCTACACAATAACGCTCGGGGGAGTTCGTGACTATATGGTAGCTCCACCGTCCGAGCTGACCGTAATCATCGTGACGTACAATGTGCGGAGCCATATAGAAGAATGCCTGCGCTCTGTGCTGCAGTCTTCACTGG
>JABIQT010000174.1 GCA_018667995.1 Candidatus Latescibacterota bacterium | reverse complement strand
TATGATATCGCTTGGCACCGAACCGTAGATTTCCTGCCCAGTTCTTCATGAATATCCTGTCCAGGTATCTATGTGAGAAGCTTGCCGCGATGGCGACGGCATAACGCCACCCGGGCAATCCTTCTGATTTTGCTTGCTGTTAGGGAAAAGATAAATCAAATTTCTAGAAAGACACGAAAAAATAAAATATGATACCAGGCCGAATCTGATCCGGCTACAGGAGTATGTATGTACCCGAAAAAGTATCAGGAGACATTTCGAAATGTCCTGAGCCAGCACCTGCCCTCATTGGTGGTCGCAATACTGATTTCCTGCGCTGTGAGTACCCCCGCTTCCGGACAGACTCAGTCCGGGACTATGGGGAGTGGCAGGAGCGCTAAGACCACGACCATGACCGGAGAACCGCTTCGGATACCGGATTGGAGTCCTCAAGTCCGGGCACGGCTACAAAAGGACCTTGAAATCGCATGGGCGGTCCGGATGGTGGCTCCGGAGAGGGAGGATTCCTATATCTGGCTGGGCCGCCGGCTTGGCTATCTGACGCGGTGGTCGGAAGCTATTGAAGTATTTACGCAAGGGCTGGAAAAGTTTCCCAACAGCTACAAGTTGCTCAGGTTTAGAGGCCGACATCTGGCGAGATCCCGAAAGATAGAGGCGGCCTTGGCAGATTACCGGCGGGCCGCTGAACTGGTGGAGCATGTTCAGGATTCCTTCGAGCCGGACGGCATCATAAATGCGAGACATCAGTTCCTGGGCACTTACCGATCCAATATTCATTACTATCTTGGTCAGACCAGCTGGGCCGCGGGTGATTATGAGGGCGTTTTGAGGGGTATGGAACGTTCGGCGCGAGAACCGCTGACGGACCACGCGGATCGTCTGGTCGCCACGACCTATTGGCGTTATCTGGCTCTGAGGAGACTGGGTCGACACGAAGAAGCCGCGAATCTGGCCGATGCAGTTCCTGAGGGATTGGACCTCGTCGAGAACTTCACTTACTACGATGCGGTCTTGTATTTCAAGGGCGTTCGTAGCGAGGAGGAGTTGCTACCTGAGGCAGACAGCATCGTGAAATTTGCTATTGCGACGAAAGCTCTCATTGATGGAAATAAAGCCTATGCGCAATTACTGTGGGAAGAAATCATCGATGCCAGTCCTCAGGGATTCTGGCCCGCCGAATATGATCTTCTTCAGGCCCGTGAAGATCTCTAAACCTGCCTATGATTATCGATTCTCACGCCTATTGTTTTGAACCCGCCGACGATCCTGCGGGACATGCGGATTCTGAGACGCACCGACGGTGGATTCAAGCGTCCTATTCCGTGCATCACCAGCCAGCAATCCGACTCCGAGATCTTGCCAGGATGCCTGAGGCAACGACCGCGCTCGACCCGACTGGTGCCCACGATCTGGACCATCTACCAGATCGAAATCTGAGATTCGACGGTGATGAAGGTCGTGTTCTGTGGGAACATGACGGCGAAACTTATACGAAGTACTTTTACCCGCCGAATCTCGTGAACGGCGCATATACGCCCATGAGTCTTATTAGCGAGATGGACTATGCTGGTGTCGATCTCGCGCTGCTGCACACGAATCCCATGCTTGGAGCCGGCGAGGGCTATGCCGAGTTTCTACGGGATTGCATTGAGGCCTATCCTGATCGCCTGCGAGCCATGGCCCCGGTTGATGAATCTCGGATCGCCGGTGAGCCGGACCTTATGCTGTCCCGCGTCGAACGCGCCATTAGAGAGCACCGATTGCATGCGCTCAAATTCAACGCCTCCCTGGCTTACATGGGATGTTTGGACCCGTGGGATGACGGTCCGTATCGTCCTTTCTGGCAAGCTATGACGTCCCTGGGTATACCAATCTTCTTTACACTCGGATCGCGTCCATCCACCATCCGTGGGGAAGCGTCGGCCCAAAGCGAGGAGACAAGTTACCTGGAGGAGTTGCAGACGCTCGTTCGATGGATGAATAGATATCCCGATACCATCTGCAGCATCACGCACGGATTTCCCTATCGCATGTATCGAGATGGAAACCGCATCAACCTTCCGAGTGCAGTCTGGGAACCATTTGAAAATCAGAACTGCCATATGGAAGTATGCTTTCCGGTCCGAGTCGGAGACTGGTTTGATTTTCCATATAAAGAAGTGCAGTCATCCCTGGCAGAGATGGTCGATAAGATTGGTGCCCGGAGGCTGCTATGGGGCACTGATATGCCGTTTCAGAATCGATTCTGTACCTATCGGCAATCGCGTGACTGGATCGAGAAGTATTGCGGTTTTCTCAGCGAGAAGGACTTGGCGTGGATAATGGGAGGTACAGCGTCTCAGATACTGAGTTTAGGAGCAACAGATAGATTGAGATGATTTTCTGTTCACGTTCCGACCCATATCGGTAAATCCGATCTGGCGAAGGTCCATGGAGATTGTCGTTCATTTGTAGCAATCGCTCATGACAGATAACCACCTTTCTTGAATGCGATAATTCGTTTGGTGTAGATCACAGCACACCAAGACAATCATACATCACAGGAGATAACCATGCAGAACGAACACGAGTCACAAAACGAGCTGTCCCGTCGCGGTTTCTTGAAGGGCGCCTTGCTGGGAGGAGCTGCTCTGACTCTTTCCCCGACGATGGCCACCGCACAGCAGATGCTTACGGGATCCACGTCGGTACGGGATATCCGCTCTATAGGTCTCGCTCCGGGACGTGTAGATCTTTCGCTGAACGAGAATCCAAACGGTCCCTCGATCCGTGCTATTCAGGCAGCGGCCGATAATCTAACGGGCGTAAACAGGTATACTCGGGACAGTCGAGATCTCGAATACTCGGTCGTTGAGGCTCTCGCAGACTACGATGGTGTCACGCTCAATAAAGTCGAACCAGCTTCCTCACGTAGCCCAATACTGTCGCCGTACATCCTGACCTATATGGGCTCATCGCAATTCCTGAAGATTCTTCCCATAGCCTACCTGAGCCGGGAAGGTGGCGACGTCGTCGATGTGCTGGGCGGATACACATCCATTCAGCGGACGGCTTTGGCGGTAAAGGAAGAGTTCGGGGTGCCTATAGACGTCACGAGCGTGCCACTCACCAGTGACTATCGTCATGACCTACCGGCTATGTTGAAAGCTGTGACGCCGAAGACGCGCATGGTCGTTATCACAAATCCGAACAATCCTACCGGTACCCTGCTCTCGTACGAAGAGATTGAAGCATTCGTGAAGGCTGTACCCAAGGATGTGATCGTGGTAATCGATGAAGCCTACATCCATTTCGGTCGTGACGTCGACTACCAGAGAGCCGTACCGCTGGCCATTGCCCATGACAACGTGATCGTCGTACGCACGTTCTCAAAAGGATATGGTCTCGCGGGAATTCGCATGGGCTACTCGGTTTGCAGTCAGGCCATACAGGACAAACTGCGATTCTACATGAGTGCGGGATTTCCACCTGTCCTACCCCTATCGGCCGCCCTTGAGTCGGTGAAGGATCTCAATCACCTCAACAGGTCGCGTGAGATGGTGTGGGCCTTTCACGACCGCTGCTATGAAGTCTTTGATAGAATGGGTGTGGAGTATCTTCCAGGCCAGGGGAACTTCTTCATGGTCAATGTGGGGCGTGACGGAGACGAATTCGTGCGCGAGATGTTCAAGGAACGCGTCAAGGTTGCCGCGAGGAACAGGGACACTCAGCCGACCTGGATTCGAGTCTCTGCCGGCACGGCTCCGGAGACGGAAGTTTTCCTCAACGTCTTCCAGAAGCTAATGATCAAGAGCTGATGGTAAGAATCGCTCACGGAAAGGCATATTCATGAGTCGCATCTTGATTACCGGCACGAGCGGATTTATCGGTAGACAATTGGCACAGTCTATGGTAGATCGCCACGACGTCGTATGTCTCTCAAGACAGCATACGCAGGTGTCGGACGCAGTAATCTACGAGGGCGATTTCACGGAACAGGAAGCGCTGAACCAGATGGATAGCCACAGTTTCGATGTGGTTATCCATCTGGCCGCGGTCACCGGCGGATGTACGGAGGCGGATGGACTGCGCGTCAATGTACTCGGGGCGCATCAGGTGATGCGTTATGCACTCGACAGAGGTTGTCGAAAATTCGTGCTGGCCAGTTCCATCGCGGCGGTGGGCTTTCAGTCGGTTCGGTTCAGGCCCTTGCAGGTTCCGATTCCAGACGAGCATCCTTGTCTGGATCGTGACGGCTATGGCCTGTCGAAGTACCTGATGGAAGAGATGACCCGGTATCTCTCACGTCAGTGTAATGAGGTGGACATCATCAATATTCGCCTCGCCAGCATTGCCCCGGATGACTCGACGCCCACGCAGCGCTCCGTCGGGCCCCTGACGGAGTGGGCTCTTGGCGGCCTTTCGGTTATGTATGCAAGCGACGCCATCAGGTGCTTCACCATGGCGGCAGAATCCCCGCACAAACCGGGGGTGAGGATCATGAATGCCGTCGGCAGCCCTGCCTGCGCGGCGGACCCAGTTGCAGACATTCTTCGTGGCTGGTACGGCGACGATAACCCCAATCTGGACCTGTCTCACTACGAACAACCGGGGCACGAGTTCGACCCTGTCTACGACATCTCTCGTATTGCCCATGAAATAGGGTTTGTGCCGGAGCGGAGTACGCTGAAATGACACCCTCCTGGCTGAAACCGCTCGCAAAATCCCGTATTCCCCGACGGTCGCTCTCCTGATCATCGCCCGCCCTGATGAAGCAATGAGTCTATTCTGGACCTATTCGGTCCAGTAAACATCTGCTGTTCAGGTGCATTCCATCTCGTGACTTAATCAATCAGGTAGACCCGCCTGGTTCTTCGATATCTGGTCCGTCCCAATCCAAAACAATAGCGGTTGACAGAATACATGGATTTCGGCATCATATTTGATGCTCTGAAAGACTGGGAAAGCCTCTTCCTGACCTGGCCCCGTAACGTGTTCGTGACCGTGCTGTTGCTGCGCCTGATGGAGGGAACTAGCGAGTCAGATCCTTCGAAATGGCCAGGCCTCTGATATCCTTTGTTATTCCCCACTGTGGGCAACAATAGATCCATACTAGTAAGAATGAATCGAGTTAAGGAGTCGGAGTGAATCAGGACACGTTTGATCGCCATTGCGAGTCATTTACATCGGACGGCTATACGATTTTGCCAGACCTACTTACCACCAAGGAATGTGCCGCGGCGAGACGTGAGCTGGAAACCAGATATCCGGATCGCGCGAGGGGATCGTTCGAGTGCTTGTTCAACAAAGCTCGTATATTTGAGCGGTTCTATCAACTCCCCGATCTTGTACGTTTGATCCGCCACTTCATCGGTTTGGACGCACTACTCAGTGCCATTTATGGCTCGGTAGTTCAGCCTGGCGAAGGCGGACGCGGTCTTCATTCTGACGGAGCAATCACCGGGCATAACCGAGAAGCCTCAATGGCCCCGGCCGACGAAGGGCGTCGTGTTACGAGCCACCCAATGGCTGTGAATGTGGTTTTCTGTCTAAATGCTTTCACGGAGTCAAACGGCGCTACGCAACTGGTCCCCGGAAGCCATAAATACCCGTCCCTCGATATCCCGGATGGAGCCTATGAGAACGCTATTACCGCTGTTGCCGCAGAAGGGTCAGCCATCGTCTTTGACGTCAATACCTGGCACGGCACGACGAGGAATCGGACGGACAATCCGAGATACGCCGTTCTGAGTCCCTGGCGTCGTCGATGGACCAAATGCGAATATGAAATGGCTCGGGTAGTCAAGCAGGAGGTACTCGAACGTGCGGGAGTCGACGGGCGGATTATATTTGGTGTCGAAGCCCAGCCGCCCTATACAGAGTCATGGCAGTGGGATCGGGAGAACGGCCGACCGAAACCCGACTTGGCCGATCTTGAACGAGGTTGATGTAGGCAGTCCTATTTGTTAGTCCCGCCCTTAAATCAGCCTATTCGACGCTACATTA
>JABIQT010000176.1 GCA_018667995.1 Candidatus Latescibacterota bacterium | reverse complement strand
TGCAGAGGTAATCAAAGGTTTGACGGAACTGGGTATCACGGTATTCGTCCTGGATCCGCAAACGGTGGGCGGCGTGCTTGAAGCCATTGCGACAATCGGCCGTCTCACGGGTCGGGAAGCCCAGGGGGACGAGCTTATCAATGATCTGAGAAACCGGATTAATCGGGTGTCACAGCGCGTAAGCAGTATTCCCATAGAACAACGCGTTTCGGTCTTTCTTGGAAACCCAAAATATCCATCACAGTGGACACCTGGCCCGGGATCCTTCACTGGTAACATATTTGAATTAGCAGGAGGCGCCAATATAGCAAGTGATCTGCCCGAAGGCGCATGGGGGGTCTACAGTCTTGAGAACATCGTCTCAAAGGATCCCGACGTTCTCCTTGTGACCACCGACAGCAATGCATCCCGCGATGAATTAGCAAAAGAGATTTTGGCGACCGCAGCAACCATGCCGGGATGGCGGGACCTTCAAGCGATAAGGAAGAAGCGGGTGTATGGAGTGACTGGCAACTGGATCAGCCGACCAGGCCCCCGAGTCGTGCTCGGGATAGAAGAAATATCTCGTCTACTGTATCCCAACCGGTTTCCGGGAGAATAATGAATGTTGATGACGGAGACGTTTCCCGAACCGTTGCACGGAATACTTCACAGCCAGCATAAACAGGCCGGGCCTCCCCGGTTCGCCTGTCGCGCGGATGTCGGCACTGATGGGCGGATGTCGGATACATTTCTGGCTGTCACCACGTCACGCTTGCTCGTAATTGCGCCTGTAGGTCACGGTGGCGAGATCCTCCATAATTTCGCACTTTCGGATATCACCAAGATCTCCATCGAGCCTATGGCTGGTGTCAGTGCGCTTCATACGGTTGTAGCGGGCCAGGACCTTCGACTGCTACGATTTACCCATACCGTGGCAGATGATTTCTCCAATGCAGTGGAACGCCTGCAGGCCGTCTGCGGCCCCAACTACCGATCCGATATCTGGGACCGATACCCCATAATCGAAGAGGAGGCGCCACCGGACTGGTCCAGTCATGCGGCCCACCTTCGGACATTTTCCCGCCTCTGGGCATTCTGTGGACCACACTGGCGTACGCTCACTACGGCCGTGATGATCACTATGGTCGCCTCCATTATTGATTTGCTGCCACCATATCTCACGAAAATCCTGGTAGACGATGTACTGACGGTACCGAATCAGTTTGGTCTGCTAGTACCTGTGGTTCTGGCCCTGGTCCTTTCGCGAATTGTGCATGTGATCGTGCAGATTTGGAGTGGAAGGATGATGAGTACCCTGGGAGACCGTTTGGCGTTTGACGCCCGATCCGAACTCCTCAGAGTGCTCCAATTGCTACCGCTCAAATACTATGATACTCAGCAGTCTGGCGGTCTGATGGCTCGGATTGCCCGCGATGCGAAATCAATACATTACTTCTGGATAGACTTCGCGCCTCAGCTCATTCAGCAGGGACTGATGGTCATCGGGATGTCAGCTGTACTTTTCGCTATGAACTGGCAACTGGCGATCCTCGTACTGGCGCCCATACCAATAATAGTAGTAGCATCCGTCAAGATTGAGAAGTATCTGGCATGGTATTACGGCAAGTCGTGGGATCGTTGGGCAACCTTCTTCGAACAGATCACTGACTCGCTCTCAGGTATCAGAGTGGTGAAGATCTTTGCTCAGGAGCAACGCCAGTCCGAGCGTATGCACGATGAGAACGAGAAAGTCTTCGAATCAGAGCGCAACATCCACGTAAGATCCAGGACAGTACGTCCAATTCTCGCCTTTGTTGTATCCATTGGTGGACTGCTCGTCTGGTGGTTTGGCGGGCAACAGGTGCAACAGGGCACTATGACGTTGGGCACCCTGATTCTGTTCTTCGGATATCTGGCCATGTTCTACGGGCCGGTCCAGTACCTCACCAGTATGGCTGACTGGATTCCGGAAATGATGACTGCGATCACCCGTACTTTTGAGGTAATAGACAGTCCAGCAGAAACGTATGAACCGGAGGGCGCCGTTGTAGACCCACATATCGAGGGTAGAGTGGAATTCCGGAATGTCATGTTTGGTTACCTGGCACATCAACCGGTCCTTCAGGATCTTGATGTTACCATTGAGCCGGGAGAGATGATTGGCCTGGTGGGGCACAGCGGTGCGGGAAAATCGACTTTCATCAAGCTGCTTTGCCGCTTTTATACGGTAGACGAGGGTGCCATTCTTATAGATGGTATCGATATCCGACAGATGCGACTCACAGATCTGCGAAGGCAGATCGGTTATGTGGAGCAGGACCCATTTCTATTCGCCGGCAGCGTTTCGGACAACATCGCCTACGGGAATCCGGATGTAGAGCGCGACCGGCTCATCGAGGCAGCCATCAATGCGAATGCCCATGAATTCATCCTGAAACTTCCAGATGGCTACGATACCTTAGTAGGCGAGAGAGGCGGCCGGCTCTCAGGCGGCGAAAGACAAAGGATTGCCATAGCCAGAGCCATCCTGCATGATCCGCGAATTCTTATCCTGGATGAACCCACTTCGGCCCTGGACCTGGAAACCGAAAAGAAGATCCAAGAAGCCCTGGGACGCCTGATGGAGGGACGGACTACCTTCGCCATAGCCCACAGGCTATCGACATTGAGAGATGCCGATCGGCTACTGGTGCTGAAACAGGGCCGTCCTGTGGAATTGGGAACGCATGACGAGTTGATGGCACGAGAGGGTGAATATTTCCAGCTTGTGCAACTTCACCATAATGTCTCCAGCCTCGTGGGGATCATAGGATGACCGACACACTGGAACGCCGGAACCAAATCTTCCTGAATCCGGAGGATCTGAAACTTGATCGGGGCGATCACGGTTTTCCCTATTTGAGCGAGGCTGATAAACTGTGGGGGCCAGTGCGAGTTTACCGGGCGTTTCCACTGTCAGACGAAAACAAATTCATATCCTTCTTCGACTTGGAAGAGACTTACATTGGTATGGTTGAGACGCTCAATGGGTTGGAGGAAAAAACTCGGACCATCTTAGAAGAGGAACTCAGCTGGCGGTATTTCACCCCACAAATCACCCGGCTGGACCGAGCTGAGAATTCAGCAGGTCGTACACTGATAGAGGGTATGACTGATCGTGGCGCCGTTTCAATCAGTTTTAACGGTATCAGAGAACACATCGTAGAGGTTTCCCCTGATAGGTTTATCATATCAGACGCGCACGGCAATCGATTTGAGATCAAAGACCTGCAGAATTTGGATCGAAGAAGTCGAGGATTCATTCGGAGAATGATCTAGCACCTTACGCATCAGGCCACCCCCCAGATCACGAGTGGGCCTTCCCTAAGTCCCGCTTGATAGTGCCGTTATCGCAGCCACAGCATAGTACACTCCCACCACCAGAAGTATCGCCAATACAAGAATCCCAGCAGCCATCAGTGGCTTGTTGGCCATGAGACGGTCCTGCACATCCATCATCTTGGCGTATTCATCAGGGTATTTCGATTCGGCCTTATGCAGGAGTGACTGGGCGAAGGCGTAATGGGGAGCTAGCAGCATCAGGCCGATTACCAGGAAGAGTATGCCCTGTAATATAGGCAAGAAAATCCCAATGATGCCAAGGAAGATAAATAACCAGCCGACAACGGTCTGCGCCATGCGTACAATGAGTCGATTTTCGATAGTAGAACTGAGCTCCCGGTAGACTACTCCATCATTCTCAAGGCTTCTTCCATCTCTCCTCTGGCGTGGGTATCGCCCTGCTGTTCGGCGCAGGCTATTCCAAGCTCATAGCATCTTCGCGCGTCTTCCGTTTCATCCATCTGCTCATACGTTCGAGCAGCTTGATGAAATGCTGGTACATAGGTTGGATCCTGCTCCATAGAACGCTCGAGAATCACAGCCGCCTCCTCGAATCGCTTTACGCTGACATATTCAAGCGCGATAGCGTATTGGACGAAACTGTCCTCAGGATTTCGAAAAGCCAGTACCTCTAGTTGTTCAAGTCGACTTGTCATTACTATTTACCTTGCGAGGGAAATCGTTGGGACTAAGGAAACAGACAGGCACAATGACGCACCTCGGGGTGGACGCTTCTGCGATCAGTTCCCTGTTTCGATCCACAGTGGTTGACTCCACGCCATTGCACTGCCTCCACCGTAGCATTCGACCCTGATATACCCGAGGATGCTTGCCTCGTCTGGGTCCTCGGGTACCGTAAACTCCGCGGCCTGACTATCCAACGTATCCTGAATCACACCCCAACGGCTGATGAAACGAATCCGCGTTGCATTGGAGGTGATCACCCTTATGGTCCGTTCGCTCACCGCAATACTCTGAATGTATATCCCCGTAGACACGTAAAACCGGCCTTCCCTGAGGGAATCAACAAGTTCCGATGCCGATGACTCCGGCGCCTGGACCATGTTCCACGCCAGCTCTACGTCACCCGCGAGATGAGAGTCATCATGGCCGTATCCCCAAAGCCTCATATCATTCGACAGCAGCTGGTCCCACTGATCCGTGGCAAGTGCAGTGCCGGGTAACCGTTCGATAACACCATTGTAAATCTCGATCCCAGCGTAGCGGCTGAGCTCCCGCATATTGCTGTGGGTATAGTGCAGTCCCGGCAGCGGTGCAAGCCAGTTGGGATGATTGAGCACGGCAAAGCTGTTTTTTTGTTCGGCTATTTCATCCAACACGTCCTGACGATCTCTGTGCGGCGGCACCCTTTCGGACGTGTTGATATGGAGGAGGTGGGGACCGTTGGCAGTCACCTCTACTCCAGGAATTAGCGTCATGGTGGTGTTGTGTTGGTAGGGTTCAGGTTCCACAAGAATGTCGTGATCGGTGATCGCGAGGAAGTCGTATCCCCGGGCCTGGTAATCCCGCACCACCTCTTCGGGCTCTCGAGCTCCGTCGCTACGCGTGGTATGGGTGTGGAGATTGCCCTTGAACCAGCGTAAACCTTCTCGATAAGGAGAGGCAAGTTGAACCGACGACATAGGTGGATACTCCGTATTAATGGTTGAGGTAGGGCAAGAAAACCAGCGCTTCATATTAGACTGCAGCCGCTCAATGAATCCGTGCGCCGGCTGGCACAGGCCTATCTGACTCTAGCAGGACAATTTCGCCATGAGAATCTGTGACTCCAAGTACCAATACTTCGCAAATGAATCCCGCGATTCTCTTGGGAGGGATATTCGTGACAGCAACAACTCTCTTATTAACTAAATCTTTCTTCGCGTAATGCCCGGTGAGTTGAGCACTTGAGTTCATCAAACCAAGCTCTCCGAAATCGATGGGAGACGATAGGCCGGGTTCCTTGCTTCAGGAAAGTCAAGCACCCCGGTAATTACCCCGGCTCAAATCTCCAAGCGGTAAAAGTCCTCGTAACCCGCCAAACGTTGCCTCCAGTCAGATAACTGTTCCGGAGGGAATAATGCCCTTCTTCGGGACAACAACAATACCGTCCCGTATGAAATATTGGTCGCCATCGGCATCAGATAACTTATCAACATTACGAATCTGGACGTTCTCCCCGATTCGCGCGTTCTTGTCGATGATGGCATTCTCTATCACTGAACCACGGCCGATACCAACGTCCGGCCGTCCCATTTCGCGGTTCTCCGCGCGATCTTCCTCTGTTTCGAAGAAATCCGCTCCCATGATTATGGCTCGATTCACATCTACATCCGGGCCGATGCGGCTGCGTATGCCGATGATAGCGCGGGAGATAGCTGCGCCAAACAGCACAGACCCCGCACCCACGATTACCCTATCGGTCGTGCAGTCCTCCATTTTTGCTCCAGGCAAGAATCGCGGATGCGTGTAGAATGGTCTTGGCTCGTACAGGTCGAAAGATGGCACCGGATCGGTCATAGCAAGATTCGCTTCAAAGAACGCCCTTATGGTCCCAATATCTTCCCAATAGCCATCAAATTCGAAGGCGTGGACCCTGTGGCTGTTTATGGCACGAGGAATGATGTGTTTGCCAAAGTCTTCCTCGGTACTACCGGATAGGACTTCATGCAGTACGTCAGGATTAAAAACATAGATACCCATAGATGCCAGATATCGATCGTCGGTCCCGCCGGTGCTGGCATTCCGGAGCTCAGCCAGGTCTGTCTCTTCCTGGGGTTTTTCATGGAAATCTGAAATTCTATCATTCACATCAGCCTTGACAATTCCAAAGCGACGAGCGGCTTCGCCCGACACAGGCTGAACGGCGAGCGTAATATCCGCGCCGCTATCACGGTGATGGGCAATGAGTTTTCTGTAATCCATGCGATAGAGCTGATCGCCCGAAAGGATTAGAACCTGGTCCGCCTTGTTCGCAGAAAACCTACGAACTTGCTTTCGCACTGCGTCGGCCGTCCCTTGATACCAGTCCACATGTTCGTCGGTCTGTTCGGCTGCAAGAATGTCCACCCGGCCCGCGGAGAAATCGTCAAAACGGTAAGTCTGATGAATGTGGCGATGGAGCGATACGGAATTGAACTGCGTCAGCACGTAGATTTTGCGGATCTCAGCGTGAAGACAGTTACTAATGGGAATATCGATCAACCGGTATTGACCACCAATTGGCACTGCCGGCTTTGACCGTCGTGTGGTCAGGGGGAAAAGGCGCGTACCGCGCCCCCCTCCCAAGATTACTGCAATGACATTATCCATTTTTTATCGGGCTTTGAGGTAAGAAGAAACCAGCGATAATTTGAAGGGGCGATGGATCCAATAATTCAGTTCAAAATGGGGCGGTGCCATCTCAAAGTCAAGATCACAATGCCTGATTGGAGTGATTCGCTGCGATTCGCTGCGATTCGCCTACGGCATCGAAACGAGCACAAAGAGAAGTTGTTTACACAACCTCAATCGGATGAAAAATAGCCAGGAATCGCTGAAGCCATTCGCTGCAACAATTCCGTACGGTATTACCGGTTCAATCGTCCACCATTAGGATGAAATCACGGACGGAACGTTAAGGCAAGTCCGAGATGCATGTGCACAGCTCGCGAGGTCGGTAATCCCTTGCTCTTCGTTACGGGCAGAACAGCTAAGTCCGCGGAGACCGTCGTGAACCTCACATAATTCTGCAATCGCCATTTGTGGACAAGGGGATAGGAGACTCTGAGTTCCGCATGGACTCCGAGGAATCCAAATGCGTCCTCAGCATTAACCACACCAGATGGATCAAAGTACTGGTAAATCAGGCCTACTGCTCCGTGAAGCCTGATTCCACGGTCTTCACCGATTGGAATATCGTAACGCAGTGCCAGTCTGACATGGTACAAATTCAAGGTAAAATCAGGATCGCCAGAAGAGGTTGAGCGCATTCCGCCCAATCCACCCGTCATCCAGAAACTGTCCCGCAGCTCTACATCGACATGGCCCTAGGCGAACGGACCACTCCGAATTGATGGAGAGCCGCTCGGAAAACCGAGCCCACCACCTACGCCCATCTCAATGGTCGGTTCCGTTTTCTGTGCCCATACGGACTTCGGCGTCCACAGAATCAGCAACGCGACCAGCGGCCATCGGACAGAGGAGCCCCTGCAGGACACAAGTTGACACGAGCCAGAGGAGTGCCGTCGAGCTGAAATCTGTTTGGGCCTTCTAACCGCCAAACGACCTTGAGGGATACCGTCTGATGCCTTAGCTGTACGTCTAAGGTTCACGAGACTTCCCAATTGACCACTGACACGCCTATATCAGCGAGCGCGACTGACAGCCGTCCACATTGATACAGGCGCCCGTCACCCAACTCGCGCGATCAGAGGCCACAAAAACCACTACGTTTGCCACCTCTTCCGGAGTACCAAATCGTCCCCATGGAATCTCCTGTTTGACGAAATTGCCTATGCCTTCAGGATCGTCATCAAGACGCTTCTGCCAGTTTCCACCAGGAAAGATGATAGATCCCGGAGCGATGGAGTTTACCCTAATCCCATCGGGAGCCAACTCTTTAGCTAACGTCTTGGCCATACTTATCTCTGCCGCTTTTGTGGCATTGTAGGTAACTGGGCCTCCGGACTCTCGGCCAAAAATGGAAGATATAGTTACGACCACACCGCTTCCCTGCTCCTTCATGGTCGGGAGAACGGAGCGCGTGGCACGAACAGCCGCCCAAAGATTCATGTCGAATATCTCATTCCACTCTTCGTCGGCTACATCACCAAATGGCGTCCACTTGCTGCCGCCCACATTATTGATCAGAATGTCGATCCGGCCGAACTCCTCCAAGGTGTTCTGCACGACCTGCTGCACCCCTCCAGCCTGCATCATGTCTACCGCCGTCGCCACCGTCCGTACGCCCTTGGCGCTCACCTCAGACTCAGTCTGACGGAGCGTTGTCTCACCCCTGGCGCAAAGACTGACGTTGCAACCTTCTTCTGCGAGTCCAAGCGCAATGGAGCGGCCTATCCCACGACTTGATCCGGTCACCAATGCGACTTTATCTTTCAATCCAAGATCCATCTTCATACTCCTCTGTGTTGATTGTGAAAGTATAGACTGCTCTATTTCTGCTTCGCTCGGTATGACTCCTGCGCGACCCGATCGACGAACTCTCCGGCCAATCCGGTATACCGCTCAGGTCTTAGTAAATCCTCCAGCTCCTGCGGCGAAAGATGCTTCGATACCTCACTGTCCCTCAGAAGTACATCTTTCAAAGGGAGATGCTGTTCGTGGGCATGCATGGAAGCGAGGTACACTAGGTCATGGGCATCTTGCCTGCCTACTGACTCGGCAAGTCGCAACATTACCGCCTCCGAAAGCAGGAGCCCCTTGAGCATGTCCAGGTTGCTGGCCATGCGGTCGGGATAGACGATTAGTCCATTGATCACTCTGTTCAGCTGGGTTAAGGCTCCGGCCGTGTAGAGACACGTCTCAGGTACAAATGCCCACTCCATGTGAATCATGGCCCAGTCGCGTTCATGTTCATGGGTCATGGCCTCGAGCGCGGCCGGGATATTCTGGCGCACCAGCCTGGACACGCCCACAATTGCTTCGCAAATCATCGGGTTCCGCTTGTGGGGCATGGTGCTACTGCCCACCTTACCCATCACGAATGGCTCTTCCAGCTCACCGATTTCTGTTCGCTGAAGATTTACGATCTCGTTGGCGATTTTCCCAACGGTGGCCGTTATCAATCCTAAAAGAGACATGGCCTCGGCGATGGCATCCCGAGCCGTGTTCCAACAGATAGTTGGCGCATCCAGATTCAACTCGGAGAGCAATCTGCGCTGAATCTCCATCCCGTCTGCAGATACCGAAGCCAGCGTGCCCACGGCTCCGGCAAACTGTCCCACGAGTATTCGCGGTCGCGCCTGCTCTATCCTCTCCAGATGACGCCGTACCTCTGCCGCCCAGACCGCCACTTTGTAACCGAAAGTAATTGGCAGTGCATGCTGCCCATGCGTACGCCCGGGCATAACCGTATCCCGATGTGTTCGGGCCAGGTCCAACAGAGCACCTTCCATAACCTCTAAATCATCCTGGATCAGGCCAATGGCATCTCTCAGCTGAAGAATGACTCCGGTATCGGTGATATCTTGAGTCGTAGCGCCCCAGTGAATGTACTGGCCCGTGTCGCCGTCGCATATTCTCTGGAGGGCGCGAATCAGTGGCACGATGGGATGACTGGTCTTCTCCATCTCCAACGCCATATCCGCGAAATCTAGATTACCGGCTCGTGCCTTTCGCGTGATCTCCTCTGCAGCCTCAGTGGGGATGATACCCATTTCCGCCTGCACGCGTGCCAGAGCGGACTCCACATCGAGCCAGTATTGAATGAGCGATTCGTCACCAAAGACGGATCGCATTGAATCTGTGCCATAGATGTCCTTGAAGAACACCGATTCAGTTACGTGAGCGGGCATATCACTCTACCGGTTCGAGGATCATCTTCATGCCCTCTTTCTTGAGTAATCTATCAAATGCTGTCTGGTATTCTGTGAGTGGTACAACGTCCGAGATTAACGGTTTCAGGTCGAATTTTCCCTGGGCCATCATTCGCATAGTCCGATCCCATGCCGGCAGCGAGCCAGCGAACGACGTTCTAATGTCGATCTCTTTCAATTCGGCTTGGAAGAGATCTATTTCAAAAGGTTTGCCATGGAGACCTATCTGCATAATCGTGCCCTGCTTCCGGACCAGGTCAACAGCTGACCTGGTTGCTGCGGCCGAACCGGAGCATTCGAGGATGACATCTGCGCCCAGGCCGTCCGTAAGATCGTCGATCACGCCGCCCAGATCTTCCTGCTCCACATTGACGATGCGGTCGGACCACCGACGGCCAAGTTCCAGACGAGCATCGTCGACCGAAGTACCCGTAAGAACGACATAAGCGCCCTCTGCTCGCGCCACCTGGGCTGTCATAAGGCCGATGGGTCCGGGACCGGTTACCACGGCAATATCACCCGCGACGATTCCGGTTCTCATTGATACCGCTTTCACGCAGCAACAGAGAGGCTCACTCAATGCGCCAGCTTGAAGGTCGATATTTGGTGGAATCTTCCGTACCGCCCAAGCCGGCACGGCAACGTACTTCGTAAAAGATCCATGAACGCCGCTGCCTATAGACCGCCTCTTGTCACATAGACTGAGGTGTCCTTCCCGACAAAAACGACAAGTACCACACACTTCTGTCGTCGGTACCGCCGTGACCTCATCACCGACATTGAGTCCCTCTGCGCC
>JABIQT010000178.1 GCA_018667995.1 Candidatus Latescibacterota bacterium | reverse complement strand
TTAGCCTCTTATTCATGTGCATGATAGACTGGCAGCTGGCCCTTCTGTCGCTAGCGCCAATGCCTATTATGGCGCTGATTACAAGAACCGTTTCTGGAAAAATGAGAAACGGCTACCGTCGTGTTCAGGAGCAGTTCGCGACCATGGCCGCTAGAATCCAGGAGAACCTCTCCGGAGTTCGCGTGGTAAAGACCTACGCGCGAGGAACAGCAGAAGTGGCCAAGTTTTCAGAATTGAATGAAGAGTACATCGAGCGCAACAAGCATCTCGTCCGAATAAGCAGCCTGTTCTATCCGTTCACCTTCATGTTGAACGGTCTGTCCCTAGTAATCATTCTATGGCTTGGCGGACTCCGTGTCATGGATGGCGCCATCACACTAGGATCGTTCGTAGCATTCAACGCCTTCCTCATCAGAATGAGTCGCCCTATGATGCTGGTCGGCCGGATCGTCGATGAATATCAGCGTGCATCGGCATCGATGACACGCATAAACGCCATCATAGACGAATTACCTCAGCAGGGCCTCCCACTCAACGAAGAACCGACCGTTTCGAAATCGGCGATTCTCGGTCGTCTCGAATTTCGTAACCTCAATTTCGCCTATGGCGACAATCCTGTCTTGAAAGATATCAACCTGACAATTCCAGAGGGAGGTACACTTGCCGTAGTGGGCCGGGTTGGGTCCGGCAAGAGTACGCTAGCCCGGCTAATCCCACGCTTAATCCAGGCAGGTTCCAATCAATTACTGATTGATGGAACCCCAATTGAGGATATTCCAAATTCTGTGATCAGGGATGCAGTCGGATATGTGCCCCAGGACACGTTTCTCTTCTCCGACACGATAGAAGAGAACATCCGACTCGAATCCGGTGATATGTCGGACCAAAAGCTGGAACATGCGGTTGATGCAGCGCAGCTATCGCAAGACTTAGAAGTTCTTCCGGAACACATACACACGGTCGTGGGGGAACGCGGGGTCACACTCTCGGGCGGGCAGAAGCAGAGAACCGCCCTCGCCCGAGCAGTGATCCGGACACCCCGGATTCTCATCCTTGATGATGCGATGGCGAGCGTTGATACGCGGACGGAGGAAGAAATCCTGAAACGCCTACGCGATATTATGGCCGAACGAACTACGATTCTGATATCCCATCGCATATCTACGGTGAAGAATGCCGACCACATCGTAGTACTCGATGAAGGACAGATCATCGAGCAAGGATCGCATGAAGGCTTGGTGGAACTCGGTGGGGTGTACTCGGACATGTACCATCGGCAGCATCTTGCTGATGAAATCGATCATATGGATTGACTGATGAAGACTGACGACACAGGAGTGAAGGGAGTAGAATTTCGCGTACTACGGCGCTTGCTCGGCTATCTGCGTCCGTACTGGCCATGGATGATCTTGACATTTCTACTGATCTTTACGTCCTCCATTGCCCGGCAGGCGGGTCCCTACCTCAGCAAGATAGCTGTCGATGATTATATCATTCCGGGAGATCGTGCAGGCCTGTCCGATGTGATCTACTGGTACTGTGCGCTTCTGCTGCTGCAGTTCGTCATCGGATACGGCCAACATTGGACGACGACAATGGTCGGGCAGTGGGCCATGCGAGATGTGCGCATGCAGATCTTCTCCCATCTTCAACGTCTCCCGTTGCGCTTTTTCGACCGTACGCCAATCGGCGACCTCATGGCGCGAAATACCAGCGACGTAGATGCCCTGAACGAGCTCTTCACCGATGGCCTTTTATCGATGATCAGCGAGTTAATAACAATCGTGACCATACTCGCTTTTATCTTCTATATGGATGCCAAGCTTGGTCTGATCACATGCGCCATGCTCCCAATAGTTGGCCTCATCATATTCTGGCTTCATGGCCGCAGTTATGAGGCATTCCGAAAGGCCCGTATTCACTTTGCCAATTTTACTGCTTCCCTTCAGGAATCCATTTCCGGAATTGAAGTGGTCCAGCTATTTCGCTGTGAAAAGAAGAAGGTCCAGCAATTCGGCGATGAAAATGACCATTACCTGACCGCAAGAATGACGAGTGTACTGTATCACTCGATCTATTTCCCGATTATGGAAGCCAGTGGCGTTATGCTGCTCGCGGGGGTCTTGTGGTATGGAGGCGGAGAGGTACTGCGAGACGAGCTTGAATGGGGCGTACTGGTTGCTATGCTCCAATATGTACCACGCTTCTTTATGCCGATACGAGATATCGCCGAGCGCTATGCAAGTATTCAGGTAGCGATGGCATCGTCCGAACGTATCTATGAGCTACTTGATAGCCCGGTAGAGCCATCAGGGGGTGATCTACGCCCCTCCAATCTGAAGGGTTCTATCAAATTCAAAAATGTCTGGTTCGCCTATCAGGGAGAGGATTGGGTTCTTAGGGACGTCTCCTTCTGTGCCGAACCAGGCCAGAGTATTGCTATCGTCGGAGCTACCGGAGCGGGAAAGACAACCATAATCAGTCTTGTCTGCCGGCTTTACAACATACAGAAGGGCGCGATTCTGGTGGACAATATCGATATCCGTGAGTGGAATGTGGAAGCGCTCAGGGAGCGTATAGGAGTGGTGCAGCAGGACGTCTTTCTATTCGCCGGAGACGTTGCCGCGAATATCGCACTCGGAATGCCTGAGATTAGCCAGGATAAGATTGAGCAGGCTGCCAAGTTCGTGAATGCTGACCGCTTCATATCCATGCTACCTGATGGATACGGCCACAACGTCAAAGAGCGGGGAAGCGATCTATCAGTGGGCCAGCGTCAATTGCTATCCTTTGCTCGGGCCCTCGCCGCGGAACCGGATATACTTGTCCTTGACGAGGCAACGGCCAGCGTTGATACAGAAACGGAAATGTGGATTCAGGATGCTGTTGAGAAGATCATGCACGATAGGACATCCATCGTAATAGCCCATCGGCTATCGACCATCCGAAGCGCGGATAAGATCCTGGTCATGCACCACGGCAAGATTCGCGAGGAGGGACGGCATGAGGAGTTGTTGCGATTGAATGGGATATACGCCCGACTGCACAAGCTTCAATACGACAGCTGACTATTCGTCCAGGGGCTCCATCCCAGCGCCCATCAGAAAGCCACGGGCCCTTTCGGTGCGTGGAAACCTGTCAACCAGCTTCCAGAATTGCTTACCGTGATTCGCCTCTAGCAGGTGGGCTAACTCGTGGACCAGCACGTAGTCGAGGACAAAGGACGGCATTTCTGCGAGTCGATGTGAGATCCGGATACTTCCCTTTACCGGCGCGCAGCTTCCCCAGCGTTTATTCTGATTGGTAGCCCAGCGCATGGACGTCCACCGTAAACGCCCCTCAAAATACCTCTGATTCAACGACTGCGCCCTCTGCTCAAGCACCTCATCATTCAGTGCCGAGCGTTCCCTGCGGCGCTCCAAGCGTTGTCGAAGTCCCTCGATGTGAGGCAACAGTTCGTGATCGGACATTAAGGCTGGTGCACGAATTTCCAGCACCCCGTCCACCTCTCGAGCCTGAATCGTCTTGCGACGCTTTCTGCTTCGGATGATCCGTGTTTCCATGTTCGATAAGCACCTATGGATTTGGCATTCCTCTGAAGGAAGTTCTCAAGAGAATCAGAGAACGTGCATGCCTGGAAACAAGCCCTCAGACATTGCCTTTCCCAGCCTCCAGAAAAAACGCCTTCAGTCTACGTGCCACGAGAATCTCTTCTCCATCGCGCATACAGCGTGTACCAACCTTGTTTCCCTCCCACAGGGTCGTCATAGCCATTCGGGGCGTTCCTGACCTGATCTGGGCCCGCATCTGCTCTCGTGAAAGGGGGATTACCGTTTCATCCCAATTGAGGGCCACATGAGCGACTCCGCGTGGATTCGTTCCCGGTTGCGCGTCCAATCCCGGCACATCCTTCAATTGACCAGCAATGTACTCAGCCTTTGACATCCAGCCGTCAAAGATCTCTTGATGATCGAGCTCCACATATCGGTTTAGGGCGGCAATGAAACCTACGATCTCTTCTTTCCCCACCTTCATCCCCCGGCCGAGATGGCCATTGGGCGCCGCCTGCAAACGGGCAGCCTCGATCAAATCTGCGCGACCGGCCAGGATACCTGCCGACTGAGGCCCGCGGAGCCCTTTGCCGCCACTGATCACTACAAGGTCGCCGCCCATCTCCGTATAGCGAGTGAGATTATCTATGGGCGGGATCTCTGATGCGGCATCAATGAGAACTGGCACACCCGCTTTACGGCCTAATTCCACAAACTCCAGGGGCTTCATTACCGTGGCATCATTCGGGAAATCGTGATCCACGCTGGCCAAACAGGCTAGCATTGCCGTTTTCTGACTGATCGCATTTGCCATCTCTTCCGTCGTATCCACGACCACAAGATCCATTCCTGCACTGCGGTAGGCACGGTCGTAGAAAAAAGTATGCGCCTTATGGGTCAAGCATTCGCGTTTCTCCC
>JABIQT010000910.1 GCA_018667995.1 Candidatus Latescibacterota bacterium | reverse complement strand
TTTCAGCAAGCCAGGATTCCCACGTACTCCATTCCGCGGCGTGATCCCTTTTGGACCACTGTTCGACTGCGGCTAACAGGCCCATAATCTCTTCCTTACCCGCCTTCATCGGACGGCCTATCGAATGGTGTGGCGCCCCATTCATGTAGGCATCCCAGAGCAGGTCTTTTCTGCCCAGGACTAACCCCGCCGCCTGCGGCCCACGCAAACACTTGCCGCCGCTGTATGCTACGGCGTCGACACCGTCCTCGAGATACGTATTCGGGGTATCAGGCCTTTCAGCGGCGGCGTCGACCAAAACGGGGATATCTGAGTCATGAGCGATGTTCACCATTTCTGCCACTGAAATCTCGCCGCGGTCCGCCGCATCGCCGAATATGGCAACCATGGCGGTATTCTGGTTTATGGCGGCTTGCATCTCCTTACTGGAACCTACCTCCACCAGTTTGACACCGACCATACGAATGGCGTGGTCGTATACGTGTCGATGCGACTTAAGTGTGATGACCTCGTTCGGCCTGCCGTTCGTATCAGGTAGTCTTTTGATTCCCTCCGCGTCGGAACCGACTACACATGCAGCAGTTACTTGACACAGCGCCGCCGCACACCCATTCGTCACGAGTCCAAATTCTGCACCCATGAGCTTACCGATTCGATTACCGACCTGCTCCATCAGTTCTTCCATCTGGACGTAGGATTGCGATGCATCGTGCATGGCCGCCTGAGCTTCCGGCAGCATCATTGAACCACTAACTATTGTGAGCGTCCCCTTGCAGTTGATCAAGGTCCTGACGCCAATTGATTCGTATGTAGGATGAGACTCTGGCATTTTCTACTCCAGGTGTTCGACCGATCTTCGTCGGGTTGGTGGCGTTATTTTAGGGTCAATTCCGATGAGGGAATCAAAGGTAATTGACTGCTGAAATGCGTAAGAAATCCGTTTTCATGTTAAGGCTGTGGTCAAATGGGGGCAAGTGTAATATCCCTGTGATTCCAGTCGTCCAAAACGCATTAGAAAGTGCTTGACGACCTGACCCTCGGTGGGTATTGTCTGAAATCCTCGATTAACCAGCACCGTCAGGACTCAAATCGCCGCCAACACCAGGGCTCCACGCCATAAAAACAAGCCCCAGGAGGATCTTATGACCTACAGAAATCTGCTCACCGCCTGTTGCTCCGCTGTTTTTTTGGCAGCATGTGCCTCGGATGAGCCGGCAGAGACAGAACAGCTGGCAGCGACGTCTGAACCTGCAGCCCAAGCCGCTGGATCGCCAGCCACACAACCGGCAACGGCGGACGCTGCAACAGAATCCACGCCCGAGAGCAGCATGCCCGAAAGCAGCATGCCCAAGAAAGAGGACGCCGACATGGCTGCATCCACTCCCAGTCAACCCGAAGTACCCCCTGGGACGGCGAGCGCACAGCCTGTAGCGCTTTCGCTGGGTCCGGGCCAGGCTAGAGTCACGGCATCGGTGGTATCATTGGAAACCCAGGGCACCTCACATATCTGCACTATAAAAATCGGGAAGGTGCACGGTTACGGATCATCAAGCAAGCCTCTGGCGGCTGGAAACGAGATCCGTGTGATCGTCAAGAGTGCACAGATCGAAAAAGCCGGTACCAAGGCACAAGCACTGCTTACAGTAGGATCTTCGATAGATGTCACCATGCGTTATCAAAAGCCACCGGCAATGTCTGCAAATAATCCTTCGTGGAGTGTCGTGGAAATCCATTAAACACCCGGCCCTGCATCCATTTACTGCGTCACATCCGGAGGCTACATGCCAATTAACTCGCGAAAATCCCTAAAAATACTGATCAGTGCCGGTCTCACAGTAGCGGCTATGGGAATATCCTATAGCAGCTACCTTTCAACACCGGATCCCGTACAGCAAGTCATCAAATCCACGAGTTCACCGAAAGCCGCGATAGAGGCAAAAAGGGGTAGATCTGAGTATTTCTTTAATATGTTGCGTGATCCAGCCACAAATTCGATTCCCGCAGGAATTCGTAGACGCGAACTCGCATTCGCGCGTGCTCTTCCGCAACGTATGGTCTCCGGCAAAATCCTGGGTACGACCAATGGGGACGCGTTCAGTTGGTCCGAGGTGGGGCCGAACGATGTGGGCGGAAGAACACGGGCACTCGCAATGGACGTTACAAACTCAAGCACGGTCTTAGCGGGCGGTGTGTCTGGCGGGGTATGGAAATCTACAGACGGTGGCCAGACATGGTCCCTTAAAACCGCCATGAACGTGCCGCTCAGTGTGACATGGATTGCACAGGACACACGCAGCGGACAGAACAACACCTGGTATTACACCACGGGTGAATTCAGCGGAAACAGCACGACTGATCAGGGCAATACAGCTACCTTTTTTGGAGCGGGGATCTACAAGTCCACCGATAACGGCGAAACATGGTTATTCCTGTCCTCAACGCTTGACGACGATGCGCTGACGTTCAGCAATCAGTTTGATTTCCTCTCCAAGATCCTAGTCGATCCGACAAATGGGAACCTATACGTCACGACCAACGGCTTTGGCATCCTAAGATCCACCAATGGAGGCGCGGGATTCTCTCGCATTCTTGGTGACGCAGGGGAGCAGGTCTGGAGCGACATCGCAGTCTCCTCTGATGGTAAATTGCTAGCCACGCTGGGCGAAAACGTCTTCAACGGCCCTTCGACCACTCCAGGCGTATATCGATCGACTGATAGTGGCGACAACTGGACGGCTATCACGCCGGTAGCCTTTCCAGCGACTCATGACCGCAGCGTCCTGGCCATGGCGCCCTCCGATGCAGACGTAGCCTATCTACTGACCTTCGACAATACCAAAACCAGTGGGCGTGAAGGCATCCACCTCTTTAAAATCACGTCCATCACTAACGGTACCTTCTCGAACCGTACCGCGAATATCCCAGACTTTGGCGATCCAGTAGGTATGATGGACACTCAGAACGGTTACGACATGGTCCTTGCCGTCAAGCCTGACGATGCCGATTTCGTAGTTATCGGCGGCACCAATCTCTTTCGATCCACGGACGGATTCTCCACGACCAATAACAACGTTCCTCAAACGTGGATAGGAGGATATGCTACATCGAACGATATCAGCCAATATGCGAATCAACATCCAGACCAACATGTAGCGTTTTTTGATCCAAACAATGTCAGCATTCTCTGGAGTGGACATGATGGAGGCATCAGTAAAGCGATCGACGTAACGGCCTCCCCCATGGTCTGGGAAAGCATGAATAACAGCTACAACGTGACTCAGTTTTACCACGTGTCGATTCCGGCTGATGCCGGGAATACCAAAATCCTTGGTGGCACACAAGACAACGGTTCTCCCCAATT
>JABIQT010000799.1 GCA_018667995.1 Candidatus Latescibacterota bacterium | reverse complement strand
TTCTTCCCTGACGAGCATCTCGGACGCAATACAGGTGCGGATATGGGGATTCCACTGGAGAACATGAACGTCTGGAATCCCTTCAATGAGCAGGGCGGCCTGACAGACCAGCAGATTGTGGACAGCCGCATCTTACTCTGGAAAGGACACTGTTCGGTCCACCAGAGGTTTGTGCCTGAGCAGGTCCACCGTATAAGAGAATTGCATCCTGATATTAATATTCTTGTCCATCCAGAATGCTCTCATGAAGTTGTGGAAATTTCGGACAAGGTAGGATCGACCGAGTACATAATAAAGGCCGTCAGCGAGAGTGCCTCCGGTTCTAAGTGGGCGATCGGCACTGAGATTCACCTTGTGAATAGACTGGCGGAAGAACACCCGGACAAGGTAATCTTGTCCTTGGAATCTACGGTCTGTGTCTGTACGACTATGTATAGAATTGATCCGCCACATCTTCTGTGGGTTCTCGAGAATCTCTCGGAGGGGACTATTGTCAATCAGATCAAGGTGCCGGCAGACATAGCCGATAGCGCACGGTTAGCCCTGGATCGCATGCTGGCAATTGCCGGTTAGGCCTATAGGTCGGGCAACCGTTTTCTTACGTTCTTCAGACTTTCCTCTACCAGCTTTTTAGCATATTTATTGATTATTCCCAGATCCTCGCCCTTGTGATCTGGATCAATATGCAGTCTGTGCTCGATTGCGACAACGCCGTTTCCTCTATCCTCAAATTCCCATATCACGGTAATCTCTTTAACCCGGACAAGGTCGGGGGAAGAGGGAATCGTGACGTTGGTAAGTGCATTCTCTTCATTGGGATCGATGCTTGTCAGACTTACTGTAATCTTACCGCTCTCCGAGTTCTCACTCCATTCGAGACGTAAAACCATGTCTCGTTTTTTAGGACGCGGCGCCATGAATAGATACCATGGAAGTTTCGGGGCCGCGTAAACGAAATAGATAAACGCGTTGCCCCGCGATATGCTCCCACTGAGGATCTTGCTCTCAAGGCAACCATGAAGCCACTCAGGATAAGCACTTACGTCTTGCACCAACGATCTGACAGCGCCGTAGGTGGTCGTGACATCCACGAGACCTGTGAATTGGTCATACTCCGAGGCTTCTACTTGTTGACGGGTCATCAAGATACCGCCACTCGGGCTTCTGGCGTAACTATCGCCCTGGAGAGTCAACAAGCCTGCCAGTATTAGAGCGGAAAATGACCTTAGATTCATAATAAAAAACATCTCAATATACTCATCTTGATGTAGTTGTTCAGCGAAGAAGATACGACCATCGAATCAATATAAAGATATGGTCGAGTGTCCAAAAATCAATGGCCTTAAGCAAGCCTATATGGGTCGCCTCGGTCCAGTAAAAGTGCTTGATTCCGCCTCCTCGCATCCCTTATATTATACTTCTTTAGTGCTGAATGCGATCAGTATATGTTTGGAGCCGATATTTCAGGCGGAGTGGTTGGGCACAATTGATTGGATTTGAAACTAAGTGATTATGAATGGAAACCTCTGCAGTGAGATTGTTTTAAATGGCGAGTAGAAAGGGCACAATGCGATCTGATTCACCGGCCTCTAATGAGCAGGAGCCTGTCGCCATCATCGGTATTGGCTGTCGCTTTCCCGGCGGAGCCGATTCCCCGGATAACTTCTGGAAGCTATTGCGGTCGGGAACGGACGCCATGGTGGACGTCCCGGCGGAGCGATGGGACTGGCGCCGTTTCTATGACGCGGATCCGGACAAACCGGGAAAGATGTACATCCGGCAGGCTGGTTTTCTACGTGAACCGCTTGACCAGTTTGATGCCCAATTCTTTGGAATATCTCCGAGGGAAGCTGCGCGACTTGACCCTCAACAGCGTCTTCTGCTTGAGGTCACGTGGGAAGCCATAGAGGACGCAGGTTTGCAACTGGAGTCCTTGAAAGGGTCCAGGACTGGCGTATTCGTGGGTGGTTTCACCATGGACAACACGCTGTCACAGATGGGCGTATTGAATCGCCACTGGATCGATTCTCATACCTCCACCAGTGGATCGATGACATTATTGTCAAACCGCATTTCCCATGCCTTCGACTTTCGTGGTCCGAGCGTGTCTATGGACACCGCCTGCTCCGCATCATTGGTCGCGCTCCATTACGCCTGTCGCAGTCTTTGGAATGACGAATGCTCGCTGGCAGTGACCGGTGGGGCAAACGTCATTTCGCGACCGGAATTCTCCATCGTGATGAGCAAGGGGAAGTTCCTTGCCCGCGACGGGAGATGCAAGACGTTCGATGCGAGAGCGGATGGTTACGGACGTGGTGAGGGTGCTGGTGTGGTCATCCTGAAGCGGTTGTCGAGGGCGGTAGCCGACGGAGACCCGATTTGGGCTTTAGTACGGGGAACTGGAGTAAATCAGGACGGCCATACGCCTGGTATTTTTATGCCCAATCGCGAGTCCCAGGAGTCACTTCTCAGAGAAGTGTATGGGAAGGCCGGAATCGAACCGGAGCAAATCCAATACGTTGAAGCCCACGGGACTGGTACCCTTGCTGGCGATATTGCAGAGGCAACTGCTATCGGTACCGTAGTCAGTACGAATCGGTCTGATGATGCTCCGTGTGTAGTCGGTTCCGTGAAAACGAATATCGGACACCTTGAGGCGGCGGCGGGTGTTGCAGGTGTCATTAAGACCGTGCTCTGCCTGAAGCACCGAGCGATCTCTCCCCATCTGCATTTCGAATCGCCCAATCCCGATATACCCTTCGACAAACTACATCTACATGTGCCGAAAGATCTCGAGGCATGGCCTGAGACCGATGGCCCAAGACTTGCCGGCGTCAACTCCTTCGGATATGGTGGAACGAACGCACATGCCCTGTTGGAGGCATACGATGCGGAACCAGGCCCTGGTCCCGAGAACCCGATATTGGTGTCGGACGAGACCGATACTGAGACTTGTTTCAAGAAGCCCGTTATTATCCCGATTTCTGCTCGAGACAGAGATGCACTTGCCGGCGTGGCAGGATCTTTTGCCAGATTTATGACAGAATCGGACGTATCCCTGCCCGATTTGTACCACTCACTGTGGGCGCGGCGAACACAACATCCCCACCGTCTGGCAATGGTAGCGTCCTCGCGGGATGAGATTCAGGCTGGTCTCGCGGCATTTGCGGATGGCGAGATGCCGCCAGGTGCGGTGGTGGGGCGATGCGGGGCGGACGTGGACCATCGAATCGTTTTTGTGTACACAGGAATGGGACCGCAGTGGCCGAACATGGGGCGGGAGTTAATGGCAACAGAGCCGGTATTCAGGGAGGCCGTCGAGCAGTGTGATGCGCTCTTTTCGGTTCAAGCAGGCTGGTCTCTTCTGGATGTCTGGATGTCGGATGATGCAGATTCCCGTATGGATCAACCAGAAATCGCACAGCCCGCCAATTTTATGCTGCAAGTCGGTTTGACCGAACTGTGGCGCAGCCGGGGTTTGGCCCCGTCCGCGGTTGTTGGACATAGCGTTGGTGAGGTTACATCCGCGTATGTGGCAGGTGTACTTACGCTGGAACAGGCCGTTCAGGTCAGCTATCACAGGAGCCGCCTGCAGCAAAAAGCAAATGGCCAAGGAAAGATGTTAGCGACCGGACTGTCCGCGGAGAAAGCCAGCGAGTTACTTTCGGAGTTGGAGGGGCTGGTTTCGATTGCGAGTATCAATAGTGCTTCTTCGGTGGTACTCTCTGGCGATGGTGTGGCGCTTGAGGAGATCGCGGAATTTCTTGATCAACAGGATGTGTTTCAGCGGTTTCTACAGGTAGAAGTCGCATATCACAGTTATCAGATGGACCCCTTGCGAGACGACCTATTGGCGTCTTTGAAAGATCTGGCGCCTCAGGAGCCAAATCTGCCCATATACTCTACCGTAACAGGTGCCGTAGTAGCGGGTGCCTCCTACGATGCCGAATACTGGTGGGAAAATGTCCGCCAACCCGTCAATATGGCCGAGGCATTGACGAGTCTTGTGAACGATGAGTATGCCACCTTTGTGGAGGTCGGCCCCCACCCCGTACTGAATGCCTATCTGAGGGAAGCCTTCTTCTCTCAGCAGGTTGACGGGATTGCCGTCAGTACGCTGCACCGCAAAAAAAACGAGCAGCAGTCCATGATGGAAACC
>JABIQT010000179.1 GCA_018667995.1 Candidatus Latescibacterota bacterium | reverse complement strand
TAACCGTTGTCTTTTTCACGCTACCTTTTATATTATGCCCGTAAAGAATCCTCACCAAAAACCACCATTAAATGACTCCGAGGTTCCATATGTTGACGGAGAACGAATGTTTGCATTTCGAGACATTCGGTTTTGTCGTATTGCATCGGATATTTGAACCGGACGAGCTCGTCAAGCTTCGACGAGAATTCGATGGACGAATGACATCGGCATATAGCCATGCTCCATTCGATGGCACCGTACGTCATTGGACGCCCATGTTAGGTACATCCACCCCTCTCTTCTCGTCTTTATTGGAGGATTCGCGTCTATGCGGTGTGGCTGAGCAGCTATATGGGTCCGATGTCATCGGAATTATCGCCGATGCAAATCGGTATGTTGGGGACACCAAGTGGCACCCCGACACCGGTAGCATTCACCAATTTGGCGTCAAGTTCGCTTTCTACCTCGAACCAGTTGATGCAGAGAGCGGTGCCCTGCGAGTCATCCCAGGCTCGCACCGACAACCCTTTCACGATCAGCTAAAATCAACCATCCCGAGTCTCTCATTGGATGTTACGGATGTACCCGCACACGTCTGTGCATCCAGTCCGGGTGATGTAGTTGCTTTTGATCTCCGCCTCTGGCATGCCAGTCATGGTGGTTCCGATGACCGTGCCATGTGCACTTGTGTATACTATAACAATCCCAGCACCGTAGAGGAGATCGAGGCCACTCGAAAGCAAGCGGAGAATAGCGGCAATACCTCGGCCCAGTTCGGCCGCCCAGAAGACCCCATATTCGACCCTGACTGGGTAGCCAACCGCGTGGGCAGCGCCAAACGTCAACAGTGGCTTGACCGGATGCGTGAATTGGGCTATTTCTCCGCAAGCACGGAAGCGGCGAAACAGTGATGCCGGAAAACCGCCTTAAGCGTCTTCTTGACGCCAACGAACACGCCATCGGCATACAGCTGAGATTTGGCACACCGGCCATCGCGGAATTGGCAGGCCTGGCTGGATTTGATTGGATATTGATCGATACAGAGCATGCGCCCCAAACGCCTATTACCGTACAGAGTCAGCTCCAGGCTGCAGGTTGCACGGCAACGACGGCCTTGGTTCGCGTGGCAAGAAATGATCCTGATCTCATAAAACTGTATCTGGATATGGGCGCTGCCGGAATAGTGGTGCCCTTCATCAATACTCCCGAGGAAGCTACCATCGGTGCCGCAGCGTGCCGCTACCCTCCGCGCGGAACGCGAGGATGGGGGCCACATCGAGCGGCAGGATATGGGTTGTTCGAGGCCGAATACACGAATATGATTGATGACCAGGTCCTGTATTTTCCGATCATCGAGACCAGAGAATCCATTGAGAATATCGAGGGCATTATGGCGGTGGACGGTGTGGACGGTTGCATCGTCGGTCCGGTGGATTTGTGCATTTCTCTGGGGATTCCATTTCAGTTTGAAGATCCGGCCTACCTGAAGGCTCTGAGCCGTGTGCGGGATGCGGCCGTCCAAACAGGTAAGCCGGCATGCCATCCGCTTTTGGGCCCGATAGACGATCACGAAAACATGCAACGACAGATTGCTGACGGAGTCCGATTGCTCCTGGTGAGCGGCGATGAATCCTCACTCAGAGATGCATTCAAGAAAACGCTGCAGGACCTTTCATTCTTGAAGGAATAATATGTCTCGTTTACATGTTTTACTGTTGCCCTTCGGGAAGATCTATTCTCCGTGGTGCGATGACGTGGTCTCTTCCGTTGGCGCCCGGCACCATATCTCGGTGTATGACGATACAAAGCCCCTGGCACCACAGTTTGCCGGGATCGATGTCGTCATTGATCAGGGCGGAAGCGTAGGTACCCGTGAAATGATGGACGCGGCGGTCGACACGCGGCTATGGCAGATTCTGGGTACAGGTTTCGATCACTTTGACCTGGAATATATAAAGAGGAAAGAGATACCTGTAGCCAATACACCAGGACAGTTCAGCAGCGTCGCTCTGGCTGAGACGGCGATGATGCTAATCCTCATGCTCGCCCACAAATACAGGGAGAGCTATACGACTCTTCACTCGGGTATTATGTATGAACCCATAGGGATTGAGGTGGGACAACAGACCCTGGGAATACTGGGATTCGGGGCAAGCGGCCAAGCTCTCGCCATCAGGGCGAAAGCATTTGGCATGCGTATTTTGGCCACCGACGTGCGCCCGATCGAACCGGAGGTCTTGGATAGCATTCAACCGGACTTCATCGGATCCCCCGATGATATGGACAGGATCGTTGCAGAATCCGACTATCTTTCGCTCCATCTGCATTTAAACGCAGAGACCCGCCATCTTGTAAATACCAGGTTGCTTGGATTGATGAAACCCACCGCCTCCTTAATCAATGTGGCGAGAGGAGCACTGGTCGACGAGGGAGCGCTCTTTCAGGCGCTTACCAACGGCGATATCGGAGGAGCGGGGATCGACGTATTCAGTCAAGAGCCGCCTGATACAGATCACCCTGTGTTTCAATTGCCCAACGTGGTGTTCACCCCGCATATAGCCGGCTGCACAGACGGAACGTCCCGAAGACGCGCGGCCTGCGCAGCTGAAAACGTCGATCGCGTTGCGGCGAATCAACCCCCTTTATACCGAATCGACCAATAACGGGTATCTCATGCGTATCGCAGTGGGCTCACTGTTTCAGGAAAGCAACGAGTTTGTATCGAGACACACGGAGCTGGATCTCTTCCACAATTCCTACATCTACGAGCGCGAGGACCTACACCTGTTAGCCCCGACGAACACGGAGGTGGCTGGCGTGCTGGCGATATGCAAGGAGAATGACGCGGAGGTAGTACCGTTGACGGCTGCCGCATGTGTCCCGTCAGGTTCTCTATCAAAGGCCTGTTACACCTACCTGAGGAAATCTATTCTGGCGCCGATGCGCGAAGCGATGCCGGTCGATGGTGTTATTCTCTGCCTACATGGATCCATGACTGTGGTTTCCGAAGGCGATCCTGAGGGCGACCTGCTGGAGGCCGTAAGAGAGATCGTAGGACCCCGTGTACCCATCGTCGCCACACTCGATCTGCACGCCTGGATTACACCCAAAATGGTTTCGGCCGCGACAGGACTGGTTGCCTATACCCACTATCCTCACGATGACACATATTCAACGGGGGAACGGGGTGCCTCTTTGCTGATTGCCACGGTCCTCGGAAAAGTCAGACCTGTCATGGCTATGTGCCCCGTTCCACTTGTCGCGGCAGGTTGCAATGGAATGACGTTCGGTGATGGCCCGATGGCTCATTTAACAGCGCGTGCCAGAGCCTACGAGCAGGATCCAGCGGTCCTCTCCACCTCCTGCTGCGCCGTACATCCCAACAACGATCAACCAGAGTTGGGATCCTCCACAGTGGTCATCACCGACGGTGACATCCAGCTGGCTTCCGATCTTGCAGGAGTATTGGCGCGGGAAATGTGGGACAGACGTCAAGGATTCGTCCCTGAGATATTCGAAGTAGCGGAAGCAGTCCGGAAAGGAGAAAGCATGGACGGCGGTCCGGTGCTTCTCGTGGATACAGCCGACTGCGCTGGTGGCGGAGCACCGGGCGATAGTGTAGCTCTGCTGGCCGAGTTGCTGAAACTAGGAGTGGCCGGACGTACACATATTATGGTCGTTGATCCCGCCGCCGCAAAAAAGTGTGCTGATGCTGACGTCGGGGCTGCGGTATCATTGGAACTTGGCTACCATGTTGAGCCTAGATGGGGGAAACCTATTCAGGTATCGGGAGTAGTCGAGCGCATCACAGACGGGCGTTTCCGATATACCGGAGGGATATACGGTGGAACCGACGGTATGATGGGGACCTCCGCTGTACTGCGAATTAGCCAAACCTACGTGCTCATTATGTCCCGCCCCACATACGATTGGGCCGACGAGCAATATGCTTCCGTGGGACTTGATATGCGGTTGGCCAAATTTATTGGTGTGAAGAATCCTATGAATTACCGACATGCATATCGTGAATCCGCGAAGGCATCCTTCCTCGTGGACACGCCAGGGCCAACGCCAGCGGACGTCCGACGTCTGCCGTACGAGCGACGTCTGCGGCCCTTTTTTCCCATTGATGAAGATATAGAGAATCTGGAATTCCCCATCGTAGTCAATTGCTGAAGGAGAAATAGTATGTCCCAGAAAGAACTACTCACGAAGGCCGATCGGTTCTTCGTGGGTGGTGGCAACGGTGAATTTCGTCTGCCACCAGAGGCAAACTTCGTGGCATCCCACGGAAAGGGGAGTAAGATATTCGATGTGGATGGAAGAGAATACATCGATTTTCTTCTTGGATCGGGTCCCATGATACTGGGGCACTGTCACCCTGCGGTCATTGAGGCAGTAACGCGTCAGATTCAGAAGGGCACTACATTCATGGCGCTCAACGAACCGTCTATTCAACTCGGTGAGCGCATTGTTGAAGCCGCCCCGTGCGGTGAGAAGATCCGCCTGGTCATAACAGGTTCCGAGGCGGCTATGTTTGCCATTCGTGCTGCACGTGCATTTACGGGCCGTAGCAAATATCTACGTTTTGAGGGCGGCTGGCACGGCGTAAGTGACACCACATTGCACGGCGCACGTACGCTGAATCCCGGTGAATATCCCGACACCACAGCCGACGGAGGCGGGATACCAGAGTCATGGTCTCAGGATGTACTGGCAGTGCCTTTCAATGACGTGGAGCGAGCCCGGCAAGTCATCGAAAGCCGCCACAATGAGATTGCCGCCATCGTCGTGGAACCTCTTCAGCGATGCATCTTACCGCAACCGGGGTTTTTCGAAGCATTGCGCTCCTTGGCTGATCAACACGGAATCGTCCTGATTTTTGATGAAATAGTCACCGGCTTCAGATTGGCATGGGGCGGAGCCCAGGAGCGGTGGGGGACAATACCGGATCTCGCAACCTACGGAAAAACGACAAGCGGTGGATATCCCATGGCGGCGATCTGCGGCCGGGCCGATGTCATGGACACAATGAATGGATGGCGACACGCGGACGATCCCAAACGCATTATCGCCTCGGGCACCTTCAATGCCTACCCTGTCGGCGCTGTGGCTGGGCTGGCCACAATGGACGAACTGGCGAAACCAGGCATCTATGATCGCCTGTACGAAATGGGCAATCGTATCACACGCGAGATTTCTGCCATGGGTGAGGAGCTATCAATTCCACTGTTAGTAGGAGGGGAGGGACCTGTGCTACAGGTCCTGTTTACAGAGGACACGGAGATTGTAGACTATATGTCCATGTTCCGAGCCGACAAAGAGAAAGCCTACCGATTCGGAGTAGAGCTTATAAAGCGAGGCTGCTTTGTTACTCCGTATGAGAAAATCTATCTTTCTACCGTTCACTCAGACGAAGACATTGACCGACTCCTTGAATCAGCGAGAGAAGCCTTGAAAAGCATGGCAGATTGATAGCTGAACAATCTGTGATTACTGCCGGATTTCTGGTTCTCCTGGAAATTGACTAGAAGGGTCCAATACAGATGAAGACTGTTTTGCTACTAGGTGCCTCCGGCAATATTGCCCCCCATATCATCCCAGGGCTGGAACGGTACTACCATCTCCGCCTGGCGGACATTAAACCTCATCCTGGTGGAAAGCGTACTTTAACCGTGGATATGGGAGTCTACGAACAGGTGCTCGAGGCAGCCCGCGGCGTGGATGCCATCATGAATTGGACAGTGGTAAGAGGCGATGCCGAGCAGAGCTTCACGGTAAGCACCCGCGGAGCCTATCACGTGATGAAGGCCGCTAAAGAGCTTGGAATCCGGAAGGTCCTGCACACGGGGCCGGAACTGATCATCAATGGGTATCGCCACGAGCACGACATCGGTGACGTGCCGCAAGCGCCCGGTACCGGCTATTACTTCATGACAAAACACCTGGCCATGGAAATATGCCGAATCTATGCGCGAGCCTATGACATACAGACCATATGCTACCAATTCAATGGCCTGCGTGCCGAGCCCGAGTCGCAGGTGACGGGTCAAGACTTTCCGCCATTCACCATAACATTCGATGACCTCGTCGAGGCCTGCCGGCTTGGCATTGAAATCGAATCGGTGCCCGACAACTTCCAGTCCTTCAATTTGCATAGCTATCTATCGCAAGGTAAGTACTCAGTCGACAAAGCCCGACTGATGCTGGGGTTTAGGCCTACGTCAGAGGTTGAAAGACTCTATAAACGACAACCATAGTCGCCCTTATTAATTCAAGTCGGCCCATCCGGAATCATTATTTCCACCACGTAAACACAGACTGAGACATGCTGAAACTGAGACGTTACAGGAAAAAAAGCGACCCAATTCGCCCTCAGGAAACGCACACCAATGCATCTTCTCGTAGCAGGTAGCAGTTCCGGAATCGGTGAGACCGTGGCACGACGTCTGGTGGGAGCCGGTCATCGGGTAGTCTTGATGGCGAGACGTTCAGCCGAATTACGCGGTCTGGCCGACGAACTGGATCCTGAACAGAATAACAGAGTGATCTGTGTACCCGGGGACGTGGGACATTGGTCTGACTGCAAGAAGGCCGTTGATGAAGGTGTCGCAGCATTCGGGCATCTGGACGGTCTGGTCAATGCCGCAGGTGCATGGGTGGAGGATCCCCTCGATGAGGCAGATGCCAATGATATAGCCGGTTTTATTGAAACGGATGTCGCCGGAGCCACATATATAACAAAGGCTATCCTGCCGGTGCTGCGTAAGTCAGGCTTCGGACGAATAGTCCACATCAACGGCCTGCAAGGGTTGATTCGGCAGAGACCACCAGTGTTGTACGCCGCTGTCGAAGCCGCTGTCCGAGGGCTATGCGAGAGCCTGCGTTGGGAAGCAGCGACTTACGGGGTACACGTCTCGCTGTTGACGCTGGGTGGCGTGGCAAATACCGATCCAGACGACACTCCCCAGAACAAGCTGCGTCATCCAGAACGCGGTCACCTTTTGAATCGTGGTGAGGTGGCAGACGCGATCCTGTACATTATGGACCGACCAGCAGGTGTGAATATCGACGAAATTGTGCTAACCCCATTGGGACAGAAGTTCTGATACTGTGCCTCAATACCAACCTTGGCACCCTCAAATACGATTAAGGAGACAGGTATGTCATTCGGATCAGGAGACTATGTCTACGATTTCCAGGAGAACTGGTGGAAACTGCCGGAAGGATGGTCGTTTGGCTGGATTCCTGCGGTAGCATGCGATTCAGAAGATCGTGTGTTCGTGTATTCTCGAAGCGAACATCCTCTCGTGATTTTCGACAGGGACGGAAATTTCGTCGAAGAATGGGGCAAAAATGTACTTACGGATGCCCATGGCATCTATATAGATGCCGAGGACAACGTCTATTGCACAGAGCGTGAGGCGCACTGCGTACACAAGTTCAATGCAGCTGGAGAACTTGTGATGACGATCGGGACACCAGGAATTCCGAGTTCCGTCGACGGCGCCCCCTTCAATCTGCCCACAGACCTTGCCATTGATTCACGAGGCGATCTTTTCATCACCGACGGCTACGGAAATGCTCGGGTCCATAAGTACTCCCCGGATGGCCAGTTAATCAAATCCTGGGGCGAATGGGGCACGGGGCCAGGGCAATTTGAGCTCTCCCACTGCGTACGTATCGATAGATTCGACCGCGTGTGGGTATGCGACAGAACGAATGACCGCATCCAGATCTTCGATACTGATGGCAATTTTATCGAAGAGCGTACCGGTCTCGCAAAGCCCGACACGATCTTCTTTGATCCCGATGAAGATATCGTCTACGTGGCCGAGATGGAGCAACAAGTCAGTATCTTTACGTTGGATGGAGACCTGATCACCCAGTGGGGCGGTCGACAACCAAGTAATCGTCCCGGCGAATTCGTTGCCTGTCCTCACGGAATCTGGATGGACTCGCATAGGGATCTATACGTGGCGGAGGTCCAGGCCGATGCCCGCCTGCATAAATTCGTTCGCAAATAACGGCTGCTTTGATGAATCCGGCCATTGAGAAGTATTTTCGGGCTTCAGGTTGCGTGCTGCCCTCGCCCACCTGCTTCTAATCGGCTCGCATAGGCGTGACTGAGAAGAAACTGCCACGATCATGCGAGGGCACGGAGAACAGTCATTTAAGAGCAGTAAAGTCGAGGGAATGGGCTCCCTCTTACGCTAATTGACAAAAGTACACAGGCCGCCCCGATTATGAGTCTGAGCGCTTCATCTACCTCGGGCAGGAATTGCCTCAGAAAGCACCATCTTTCTGCCCGATTCCATGGTATCTTCGTCGGTGAAGATACCTGTGGCCTGTGTGGCCATCGTGTCGACTATATGACACGCACCGTCCAGAGTGACGCTAAACTTGGAACCGATGCACGTCTTACCGTTCTTGATTGGAGACTGTTGTGTGGGTCGTGACAGGCACTGTTAATATTGCGATGGCAGAGGCAATAGAACAGCAACGATATAGAGAGGACTGGCACTATGCCGTGGCACTTTGAAAACGCCATAGAACCCATCGGCACCATTACCGAAGGCCCAGTCTGGGACGGTAGTGCGATCATCTTTACGAACATCGCGAACAGTCGCATTCTCAGATATTGTCCCACGACGAGAGATCTCACCGTGTTGCGCAGTCATACATTTGAGTGCAACGGATTGGCGTTGGATGGGGACAAAAAGCTATATGGCTGCGAAGGTGGGGCTGCGGGCCGGCGGGTTGTCCGCTACAACGAAGATGGTTCCACCGATGTCGTGGCGTCGCAATATGAGGGCAAACACCTGAACAGCCCTAATGATCTGATCGTCGATCGCAGTGGCCGCGTCTGGTTCACGGATCCCCGGTATGGCGACTACCGAAGCGATATGGAGCTTGGGCACGAGTCAGTGTATCGCTGTGATCCCCAGCCGGATGGCAGCTGGACAATCAATCGAATGACCTATGATACCAGCTGCCCGAATGGTCTTGTATTGTCACCTGACGAAACTACACTATACGTGGCGGAGAGCAAGTACGGAGAAGGCGAAAATAGAGAACTGAGGGCCTATCCGGTTCTGGAGGAGGGTACCCTTGGGAGTTATCGCGTACTGCACAACTTTTACCCTCACCGCGGCATCGATGGTATGCGGGTTGATGCAGCCGGGAATATCATAGCAACAGCTGGCTGGTCAGAGACTGGTCCCGGTCCGATGATCTACGTGTTCGCGCCCAGTGGCCGCGTGCTCGCCACGCATCCATTGCCGGAAGATCGGCCGACCAACTGCTGCTTTGGAGATCTGGATCTGCACGGGTTCTACGTGACCACCATTGGTGGCCATCTTCTGTGCGCAAGACTGAAATAGCGGAACGCATACTTGTCAAACCGGATTAGGGATATCCGAAATCAGAACACTTTGCATCGAAAGGAATACAATGCGCATCATTGACCCGCACGTCCACGTGTGGCAGAATGACCCTGCTTTTCCATGGGCACCGGAGACCACCAATCCGCCCAAAGAAGACCGAACGCCTGAAGCCCTGCAGGAACTTATGGACGCCAATGGTGTAGAGAAAACGGTCTTGGTCCAGGTGATTCACTACCGTTGGGACAATTCATACGCCGCCCATGTATCGGAAGTGTATCCCGACAAGTTCGTCGGTGTCTGTCGCGTGAATCCCCTCGATTCCAGAGCCGCAGAGCATCTCAATTTCTGGGTAGAGGAGCACGGATTTCAAGGAGTAAGGCTCAGCCCGGGCGCGGATGCCTCTGGTGATTGGTTTCTAGAGGATCGCATGGATCCGATTTTTCGCAGAGCGGAGAGTCTTCACGTACCGTTGCTGCTCCTGACACGACCCAGCCGGTTGCCCGATCTGGCCGCACGGTTGGAGAAGTTCCCGGAACTGGATGTGGTTATCGACCACATGGCCGACTGCAATCCAAAGGATGAAGTCGGAATTGGGCAGCTGCTCGATTTAGCTCGCTTCCCACGGGTCTATGTGAAAATAAGTCACACTTGGGGGATTTCTGAGGAACCATACCCCTGGAAGGACACCCACGATCTCGTTCAGCGCGTCTTTCAGGCATATGGTCCCGAACGGATTATGTGGAGTACTGACTGGCCCGTATGCCTCAGCCACGCCACCTATGCACAGACCCTTTCTGCCGTTCGTGATGAAATGAAGTTCTTCAATCAGGAAGATCTAAAATGGGTACTCGGCAAAACGGCGCTCAAATTATGGTCCTTTGGTAAAGGATTGCAGAAGCCATGAAGATCACCGATATAAAATGCTACCCGGTGTGGGCCACAAACCGCAATCAACTAATCCTGAAAATCGAATCAGACGAGGGATTCTACGGATGGGGGGAAGCTGGCGTGTCCGGTCGCGAACTCGCCGTAGAGGGGGCCGTCAAACACTATCGCGAATTCCTGATCGGTAAAGATCCAATGTGCATTGGTGCACTCTGGCAAGAACTCTACCGGAGCCAGTACTTCGAGGGAGGAAGAATACTGACGGGCGCCATATCGGCCATTGACATAGCCCTGCACGATCTTGTGGCACGCAAACTGAATGTCCCGGTCTATCAGCTTCTCGGGGGTGCGCACCGGGACAAGGTCCCGTGTTTCGTTACGTCAGGGACGCTCTCAGGCCCAGATGTAGTGAAGGATGCAACGCGACTTCGAGATGATGGGTGGCAAGCCATCCGATTCAGCCCCGGACACCCCGATACAGGTGGTGATGCGACACTGTTTGAACCTCGCGAGTCCATCGCGCTTACGGCCGAATGGATGACCAAGGTCAGAGCAGCGTTAGGCCAGGGACCCGTCCTGGGAATCGATTATCACCACCGACTCAATGTAGCCGAAACTGCATCATTCTGCCAGATGATGCCGCCAGGCACGCTCGACTTCCTTGAAGAGCCTATTCGGGATGAGTGCCCCGACGCGTACGCAGCCCTCAGGCAAATGACGCCAATACCCTTCGCCATTGGCGAGGAGTTTTCCAGTAAATGGGCCTTTCTTCCCTATGTGGAACGAGGTTTGACGAATTTCGCTCGTGTGGACGTCTGTAATGTGGGAGGACTTACGGAGGCCATGAAGGTGGCCGGTTGGTGTGAGGCCCATTACATAGATATGATGCCTCACAATCCGCTGGGGCCTATCAGCACAGCCGCCCATGTGCATTTTGGCGCAGCGGTACCTAACTTCTCGTGGCTGGAAGTTCGTTCCCGTGAGTTTGTGTTCGACACCGAGCTTTTTCCCGAGCAGCTCAAACAAGACGGTCCTTTCTTCCCGCTTCCAGATGGACCTGGCCTGGGTGTCGAATTCAATGAAGATGCGGCACGCGAGGGATTCAGATTCTGGGAGGCACCACATCTCCATCGACACGATGGTTCTTACACGAACTGGTGATTGGTATACAACCCGAGACCGATAGCTGGTACTGGCACATGCATCGGTCCCAATTCTCACTCCGCGAGTCATCCACAGTGAACGATCAATGGGATCTTCTGCGCCGGCACTCCGGACATCGAAGAACAGGATTATCTGCAGAATAATGCCCGGCGACGGCAGACGTCTCCGGAAGGTCTCTACAGGAACTGAAAGTGACACCGATCAACTACGGAGGAAGACTGAATGAACGTGCTTATAGTCGGCGCGGCATCTGCGCTGGGGAAGGCCATTGTGGAGGAGATAGGTGACGCTCACCAGCTCCGTCTAATGGATATCGTCCCTGTTGATCCACCGGATAAAGGTGAATATATTGTAGGCTCATCTCTGAACCAAGACGACTGCTGGAAGGCCGTTCGAGGCATGGACGCCGCCATCCTGACCGGAGAACCGCCTATAGAAGTCCCACAAGACGAATTGGAACGTGACCAGTCTCTTCTTGATCATGCGACCCGTGGTACCCACAATCTGTGTAAGGCTGCTGTGGAGGCTGGTGTGAAAAACATCATTTACGGAGGCACACTAGATATCTTTCGGTCATACCCAGACGACGTGTACATTAGCGAGCTCTGGAAACCACAGCCCGAGCCGGACATGCCGGTAATGTCGCGTTACCTGGGAGAGTTAACTTGTAGAGAGTTCGCCCGGGACTATATGGTGACGGTAACCGGTCTCCGATTGGGAAAGGTTGTCAATGAGGAAGAGGTCTCCGACACGCACCCTGATCTTCTATGGCTTGATATCCGGGATGCGGCGCAGGCATTCTGTCTTGCTCTTCAGAGAGATACAGCAGAACAGGTCTGGTGGACCCAGCGATGGGGCTTATATCATATCTGTGCAGATTTGGGCAATCCGAAGTATCTGATAAACCAGGCCAGGAGTCTCGGATACAAACCCAAGCATGCCTTCTCCAACAACTGGGCCACATAGGAGATTCCCATGAAGAAGGTACTTCTATTGGGGGCCTCCGGACTCATTGCACCCCATATCATACCCGGACTCGAAACCCACTACTATTTAAAACTCGCAGACGTAAAACCACACCCGGAAGGTGTCCCTGTTCTATCCGTCGATGTGACAGACTACAGCCAGGTTCTCGAGGCTGCACGTGGAGTAGACATCATAATGAACTGGACGGTCCTTCGACACGACGACACGCTCAGTTTTCAGGTAAATACCCAAGGCGCGTTCCACGTCATGAAAGCTGCAGCAGAGCTGGGCATCAAGAAAGTGCTACACACGGGACCGTCTCTTGTGCTCGGTTATTACGAACACGATTTTGACATTCCCGACGCACCGGTAACTCCGAGCACGGACTATTATTTCATTTCCAAATATCTGAGTAATGAAATCGTAAAATCATATGCGAGAGCCTACAAAATCCATACGCTCTGTTATCTTTTTCAAGGACTTAGAGCACGACCTGAAAACCCTCTGGTGGGGCGCGATTTCCCTCCTTTCACCATTATCTACGATGACCTCGTACATGCGGTCAGACTCGCGCTCGAATTAGAATCAGTGCCTGATTACTTTCAGCATTTCAACTTGCACAGCCATCTGGGCCAGGGAAAGTACTCCATGGACAAAGCAAAGAGGATCCTTGGATATGTACCTCAACGACCCTACACCGACCTGTACAAACGCACATCCTAGTACGGGATGACAAAGGAAGTATCATGTCGAAGCCACCGCCGTATGGCATCATCTACAACTGGGATGGTGCCCCGCATGGGTACGACGAGACACCGCAGACAATGGCTTCATTCATAGATAGGACCTATGCCCCGCTTTCAGATACTCAGGTAGGCGCTCATTTCTGGTGCGTTGGCGAGCATGCTGCAAGATGGGACAGTGATGTGTTGGAATTGCTGGGCGATGTACACGGTCGCAAGTACGAGAGTGCCGCGGCATACACCTTCACCGAGAATATCAGGCTGATGCTGGAAAGGGATGAAGATCCTCAGAAATCTGTCATCGAGCGCGGCCATGAACTCGGAATGCATGTCTATGCTTCCGTCCGAATGAATGACAATCACTTTGACGGTGCCCAGATCTCCGACCTCGCTACACTGCATCATACCGAATTGACCGATCTTCGCAAATCACATCCGGAATGGTTACTGGGTGACAAGACCTCCGAATGGTTCGCTCTTTCGTGGAATCTGGCTATTCCGGAAGTACGTCAACATCGTCTGGCACATGTAGCCGAACTCTGCAGAAAATATGACTGGGACGGAGTGGAGCTCGACTGGCAGCGCCATGCTTTCCATTTACCAGAAGACGAGGCCTATCGCCTCCGGTATCTCCTGACGGATTTGCAGCGCGCTATTCGGCAAATGGCGTGTAGCCTCGCTGCTGAACGTGGTCGCCCTTTCCATGTGGCGGTGCGCGTGGCAGGAACATTAGAGCAGTGTGCCAACATCGGGTATGATTTGCCTACTTGGGTCGACGAGGGGTTGATGGACATCGTGATCCCCGCGGGAGGAGCCGCTACGGATCCTTCGCTGGACGTCGCATCATTTGTATCGCTTTGTGAAGGTCGTGATATCGCTGTGTACCCGGGGTTTGATGGATCTCTGCCCGATTCTTTTGTGGGCCCGGAAGATGCAGGCGTGAAGGATAGATTGCGCACACGTGCAATTGCGAGCCGGTATCACAAGTCGGGAGCCGATGGGATATATGTTTTTAACTGGCATGCGAACGGAACGACCCGACAGGAGCTGCTGAATCAGGTAGGCTCCCTGGAGACGCTGTCGTGTACCTCGAAGATTTATGCTGCTACGCACCGATTCATCCAGAAGGATGGCCCGTGGCGCGGCGCTTACAGAATCGATCGGACGCTGGGAGTTGTGCCAGTACCGCTTCAGGCCACGCTAACCGAAGATGGTCCCACGATTGAGCTCGACATTGTTGATGATGTTAAGTCATATACGCCAGAAAGCCTTGTACTACGGTTAAGGTTAGACCAATGGGTTCGGGGCGATCACGTGCTGGTACTGTGGGACGGTATTGAACTGGCGAATCCGAATATCGAGTTCTGCAAGATATCCGATCCCCAGGGAATCTCCGCGGTTAGTGCAGCCATCTGGCAATCCTATGCTCTCGATCCATCTATCGTGTCAGCGGGGAATCATACCGTTCAAGCGGTACTGAAGCATCGCAACCCTCAAGTTGCCTGTGATTTAGTACTAACAGATTTGGAGCTGGTCATAAGGTATTGACCCACCCGACTATTTCACGGATAGCGGTCTAACCATATCTCATAACACGCCGGAGGATCTAATGGATCCATCGTACATCGTAAGCAATATCGATGATATTCCCACGCCTTCACTCTTGATTTATCGCGAGCGGGTAAAGGCTAACATATCCCGCATGCTGGAGACCGCTGGCGGTCCAGATTGGCTGCGACCGCACGTAAAAACTCATAAGATGGCCAGTGTAATCAAAATGAAGATGCAGGCTGGCATCTATAAGTTTAAGTGCGCTACACTGCAAGAGGCGCGGATGATTGCGGAGGTCGGTGGCAAAGATGTTTTCGTAGCCTATCAAATGGTAGGGCCAAATGTCCAGCGACTGATCAGTCTGATCCTGGAGTTCCCGGAGACGGTATTTCGAGTAATGGCGGATGATTCAGATGCGATAACATCGTTGTCGGCGGCTGCGACTAGTGCCGGAGTGTCCGTCGATGTGCTCATAGATCTCGATGTAGGACAACACCGCACAGGAATAGCCGTTGGCCCATCGGCTGTCGCACTCTATAAGTCTCTGAATGAACTACCGGGAGTGACACCCGGCGGAATCCATGCCTATGACGGCCATAATCATCAGTCCGATCTGGCAGAGCGTCGCCAGGCAACCGATGAATGCCTGGATCAGGTACGATCGTTCCAGCGTGCCGTCGAGGCTGAAGGGATCCCGGTGGCGCGGCGCGTCATGGGTGGATCCATCTCCTTTCCGTGTTATGCCGAAGCCGGTGGCGTGGAATCGTCACCGGGCACGGGCACACTCTGGGATTGGGGATACCAAAGGAGGTTCGACGATCTGGGATTCGAACCGGCCGCGCTACTTCTGAGCCGCATCATAAGTATACCCACAACGACTCGGGCGACTCTGGATCTTGGCTACAAAGCCATAGCTTCCGATCCCATGGGTGAGCGTGGCATCGTATGGAGCCCGAAGGGGGTTGAGCTGGTCTTTCAGAACGAAGAACACTGGGTCATGGAGACGTCCGATACGTCTGTTCTACGAGTAGGCCAACCCGCCTATGTTTTCCCGACACACATCTGTCCCACGAGTGCACTTCACCGATATGTTTACGTGATCGATGAGAACGGACGCTTCTCGGAACGCTGGGAAGTTACGGCTCGGGACAGAGAGTGAAGCCCGCGCTATATCCTCTGGTTTGATGTATTACAGCTTGGCCATAGGATTCTCCGAAAACCCGATACAATCGGGAAGATAATTTCGACTTTAACTGCTTGTTCAAGCTATAGTTAAGCCCCCAAAATAAGTACAACTTTCCTATTGACTTTTTATCATTTCTTCTGTATTTTAGCTGGGCTTACTAAACAGTCTATCACCGACAATCAAACGGTTCACAGGAGAATGAATGTCGTTCGAGACGCTCCTTATAGAGCAGAGCAATGGCGTCGCCACTGTCACCCTCAACCGCCCCCCGGTTAATGCGCTCAACAGAGCAGTGGGCGTGGAACTCGGTGCAGCGTTTTCTGCTTTTGAGGACGATACGAATGTCCGTGCGATTGTCTTGACGGGAAGTGGCCAGCGGGCCTTTGCCGCTGGTGCCGATATCAAGGAGATTGGGGCACTGTCGGGTCCTGAAGCCACGACAATGGCCAATGATTGGCATAGGGTGCTCAATGCCATAGCAGTTTCTCGGATACCGTTTATTGCGGCTGTAAACGGTGTGGCCTTGGGTGGCGGCTGCGAGCTCGCTATGGCTTGTGATATAAGGATTGCCGCTTCAAACGCGGTATTCGGGCAGCCTGAAATTAATCTCGGCATCATTCCTGGTTTTGGAGGTTCGCAACGCCTACCCCGATTGGTTGGGAGGGGCCGGGCTCTTGAACTATTATTAACAGGGGAGCCGATTGACGCCCAGGAGGCGTTTAGAATAGGACTGGTTAACAGGATTGTACCTGGCGAAGACCTGTTGGAAGTGTCCCGGGAGTTCGCGAGTAAAGTCGCAGGAAAGGGCGCGGTTGCGTTAAGACTCATTAAAGAATGTGTAAGCGCCGGGCTGGATCGTCCATTGGGCGACGGGCTCGCGTATGAAGCCGAGAGATTTGGCGACGTCTGCAGTACGCTTGACAAGGCGGAAGGAATCGCTGCATTTCTGGAGAAACGAAAACCCCAATTTACCGGAAGGTAAAGCTATACGATCCTGTGAATTCAGCAGGAAAGAGGTCTATTCATGGATTTAGGAGAGATTCAGGGAGAATTCATCCAGGTTACTGGAGAATTCGAGAAGCGAGATGCCATCGACTTTTGTGTTCAGGATCTGATACGAAAGAAGATTGATTTCGGCGTGGTAGAGCAGGATGGTAAGTTCTTTGTCGCCAGGGCTATTGTGGAAGATGAAAAGATAGGCACCAAGTCGAACATCGTGACACTCCGGAGCGACAGAGTGGATATCCATGGCAATCCTCGCGGCATCATTCGCAAGGGAGCTTACAATTTTGTCGAATGGTACTCGGATGGACAGCTAATCCAATCTGCGTCCGACAGCTAGACGCACCCCGGTTTACATTATTGCCCTACGCACCACCGTAAAGAAGCCATGGAGGCTATTCTCCATGGCTTCTTTTTGGGATTTTGAGAATCAGTGGCTAGTCCTTGTGACATCCTTTCCAGCGCATCAACTGCAGTAATGGGCAGTCCCAGACGCTCCATAGCTGTCATTTCGCCGATAAACCTATGCCCTATATAAGCCTACATCAGGTGTCAAAACACTACGGTGCGCAGGTCGTATTTCGGGATGTTTCCTGGGGAATCGATCCGGGTCACCATGTGGGACTGATCGGTGCCAACGGGGCGGGTAAAACCACTATCCTCAAGCTGGTCACATCAGAACTCACGCCGGACAGTGGCGATGTTTCGCGTATGAAAGGCTGCCGCGTTGGCTACCTCACGCAGGATCCTGACCTCGATGCGTCGTGCACAGTCATCGAGGAAGCCATCCGAGGTCTGACGGAGATGCATGCCCTTGAGCAAGAGCTGAAATCAGCGGAGCAGGCGCTGGAAATCCCTAGCGATAGTGACGAGGAAGCGGAACGGCTGCTGGCTCGATACGGCCGACTCCAGGATAGTTTCGAGCGGGCGGGCGGGTACACATACCACCACCGAGCCGAAGCGATACTCCATGGGCTAGGTTTCTCGGAGCGAGATCTGTATCTTCCGGTAGGTGTATTGAGTGGCGGTCAGAAAACGCGGTTGGGACTTGCAAAACTGCTTCTGGGCGAATCAGATCTCCTGCTTCTGGATGAACCTGAAAGCCACCTCGATATGCAGGCAACCGAATGGTTAGAACGGTATTTGAGTGATTACAGTGGTGCCTTTCTGCTCGTTTCGCATGATCGATATTTTCTCGATCGAACCACCAATCGAATTACCGAACTCGAGCATCACACCTTGACGGATTATCCAGGCAACTACTCGCGACACCTGGTGCTAAAAGAAGAGCGATTGAGACTGCAGGCACGGCAATATGAACGACAGCAGACGATGATATCCAATACAGAGGATTTCATTCGGAGGAATATAGCAGGACAGAAGACCAAACAAGCACAGGGACGCCGAAATATGCTCGAGCGCATGGACCGCATCGACCGGCCCCGGCAGGCTCGACGAGCGGCAGGATTGACCTTCTCCGAAGCAGGACGAGGTGCAGACGATGTCCTTCTGATCGATCAGGCATCCAAACAATACGGTGAACATCTGCTGTTCTCTGATTTCTCCTTCAAATTGATGCGTGGGGAACGCGTGGGCATAATCGGTCCCAATGGTAGCGGTAAGACAACCCTGTTACGGATGATTCTCGGTCGCGAACAGCCCACCACTGGCTCTGTTCGAACAGGCACATCGGTGAAGGTCGGATATTATGATCAGGAACGCTCTGGCCTTGGACGAGACCGTAGCGCGCTGAATGAGCTCTGGTCCGTCAAACCCACCATGAACGAGCAAACCGTGCGTAATATCCTAGGTCGTTTTCTCTTTAGCGGCGATGATGTTCAGAAACTGGTGGCGAACCTGAGTGGCGGAGAACAGGGACGGCTCGCACTTGCGAAGTTGATGCTCGAGGAGCCCAACCTGTTGATCCTGGATGAACCAACCAACCATCTCGACATTCCATCTCGACATGCCCTTGAGGAGGCGGTGCAGGAATATCCTGGTACTTTGCTGGTAGTTTCTCATGATCGCTACTTCCTGGACAGAACCGTGGATGAATTATTGATCTTCGAGCCGGACCATATCGTTAGGTGGGTCGGTAATTACTCAGATTACAGATCATATCAGGACCAGCAGGAAAGCGATGCTCAGGAGGTTGAGAACGAGCATACTTCAGCCCCCAAGAAACAGCAGAAGAAACCCAATCCTATTCGCGCGAAGATTCATCAGAAGGTGGCGAACGACCTCGAAGATGCTATACAGAAGAAGGAAGAATCTCTTGCTCGTCTGGAGGAGGACCTCAGCAATGAAGAGGTCTTTAGTGATCCAGCCAAGATAGCTGAAGTGGGCCATGCCTACAGCACCGCCAAGGTGGAATTGGAGACTTTGTATCAGGAATGGGAACACCTAACACAAGAAATAGAGCAGCTGGGTCAGTCATAGACAGCAACGACCCATTTGAATTGATCATCATAGGTGCTGGCCCAGCGGGGCTCTCTGCGGCTCTTGCCGCGAAGAACGCCGGCCTGACCTATGTCGTGATAGAGCGCAGCTGTATCGTCCACACGATCTTTCACTACCCGACCGGGCTTCTGTTCTATTCAACGCCCGAGCTCATCGAACTTGGCGATGTCCCGCTGATCGTTCGGGAGACGAAACCGACGCGCGAAGAAGCCCTTCGGTACTATCGCCGATTTGTGGAAGTTAAGGATCTCGCAGTACGCACCTACGAAGAAGTGACTTCAATAACGGGATCTGACGGTGCGTTCACCGTGCGGACACGATCAAGTGCCGAGGGCAGCCGTACATACCGTACCGGGAAGGTCATTATTGCAACGGGCGCTTTTGACCAGCCCAACCGACTCGAGGTGCCGGGTGAAGAACTTCCCAAAGTCAGTCACTATTTTAAGGAAGCTCATCCTTACTATGACCGCGATATTCTGGTAGTCGGAGGCAAGAGTTCGGCGGTTGAGACTGCGCTCACACTCTATCGAGCGGGGGCGCGTGTAACTATTTCCTACCGAAAAGCAGAATTTACTGGGGTGAAGTACTGGGTTCTCCCCGACCTGGAGAATCGTATAAAGGAAGGTGCGATCGCGGCCCTCATGGGATCTTCCGTGAAAGAAATACGTAACAGAGACGTTGTTCTGGAGGTTGAAGGATGCGATCACGATCACGTCATACAAAATGACTTTGTGTTTTGTATGATAGGATATGAACCAGATATCGGGTTTCTCTCAGAAACAGGGATTTCCGTGAGCAGTGACGATCGCAGACCAGCACACAACCCTGAAACGTTTGAGTCTGACGTACCAGGAATCTATGTCATCGGTGTCATCACAGCGGGAAACATCGGGAACGAAGTGTTCATAGAAAACAGCCGAGCCCATGGTCCTCGGGTGGTACACGATATCACCTCGAAATTGTCGGAACGGCAAAAGTCGTGAGTGCCTGTTATTATTGACTAAACCAACGAACCAACCTATTTAAGGAAAGGACCATAATCATGAGCGAAGCGACAAAACCATCATTCGAGAACAGCCCTCTGGTCTCGATACTGATGGGTAGCAAATCCGATTGGGAAGAGATGAAACAGGCACGTGATGTGCTTGACCAATTCGGTATTCCCAACGAGAGTCTTGTAAGCTCAGCTCACCGTACTCCCCACCATCTGGTTGACTATGTGAGCAATGCCGAAACACGGGGTATTGAGGTAATCATCGCTGGTGCCGGGGGCGCTGCGCATCTCCCGGGCGTGATTGCAGCACACACATTGGTACCTGTTCTTGGGGTTCCTATGGAAAGCAAAGCCCTGAAAGGTATGGACTCGTTGCTTTCTATCGTTCAGATGCCTCGTGGGATTCCAGTGGCCACTTTCGCCATAGGTGGATCTGGGGCCGCCAATGCTGGGCTCTTTGCCGTTTCCATTCTGGCCAACTCACGCCCTGAATTGCGCGACAAGCTCGTCAAGTTCCGCGAAGCACAGGCCAACAAAATACTCAACGAAAAACTCGATTAATCACAGGGATCCCCATGCCTGATAGAAAAACTGTTCTCATCACAGGAGCGGCGGGCTCCATCGGCGCCTATCTGCGAACTGCATTTGAAGACCGATACATACTGCGGCTCACAGACATCGTACCCGCCGATGATATGGTCGTAGCCGACCTCAGTGACATGGATTCCATGCTCGAGATTACGCACGGTGTGGACGCCGTAGTCCACCTCGCAGCGCATCCTGGGGATCGCGACTTCCATACCAAATTGCTTCCCGATAATATTGCTGGCACCTATAATGTCTTCGAGGCCTGTCGGCAGAATCAAGTTGCTCGTATCGTCTATGCCAGCACAAATCATGTCATTGACGGTTATCCCAAAGACAGGATTGTCACGTCCGAGATGGCTATTCGGCCGGACAGCATGTACGCTGTCTCCAAACAGTTCGGTGAGTCTCTCGGAAGTTTGTACGCTGACAAGCACGGCATGTCAATAGTGTGCCTGCGAATTGGGTCGCCCCTTCCAGACGATTATCCTGGATTGCGTACAAATAGACGTGCGCTATCTACCTGGCTGAGCATCCGCGACATGGAACAGCTGTTCGCCCTGAGCATCGATGTACCCGATCTTCAATTTGAGATTTTTCATGGAATTTCGGCGAATACGCGTCGATATTGGGATATTTATCATGCTCAGGATGTACTGGGCTACAAACCGCTGGATAATGCAGAACAGTTCGCTCTGGATGTGGAAGCCCATGAAAGCCAGACGGACGAGTAGGAGACAGATCAGACGAGAAGGGCAATACGATCGGCGCCGGGCAGAGAGCCCGCGAAAGGTCCGAATCGGTATATAACAAGCCTCCCGGGGAGATACTACCATGAAACCGTACAAGAAAATTGAAGTGGTGACCGATTCACTCGAACTACGTCGGTCACTGAGGGCACTCGAAGAGAAGATAGACGTGGCAGGTTATACTGTGATCAAAGACACCCTCGGCATGGGCGAAGTCGGCGCCCGCCTCGACGACGAGCTCACGGATGTCATTAAGAACAGCTACGTCATGTTCGTCTGCTCAGAAGCCCAGGCCGATGAAATCACTGAGGCGATGAAACCGCTGCTCGAGCGTTTCGGCGGAGTCTGTCTCGTATCTGACGTTCAGGGATTGATTCCCTAATCTATTCAGATCGCAGGAGAAGCCCATGGCGAGATTCACCTGTTGCTTGATGGCCCTGGTGTTCGGATGCGCACTGATGATACTCCGACCGGGCGAGCCCGTTGCACAGATAATAAATAGCGTAGGCAAAGTATTGCCTCCAGATGCCGCGCCTCCAGACCGTCAGATCTTCAGATACCTGCTCCGAGAACCCACAAGTCTCGACATCAGCATCGTGACCTACAATGCCGATGGCACGCAGTTTCTTTTTGAACGCCTCGTAATGCTGGATGAGAATAACGATATGGTACCCGGTGCTGCTCAGCGCTGGGAACGCTCCTCGGACGGGAAGACATGGACGTTTCATCTCCGCCGAGACGCCCGGTGGAGCGATGGTCGGCCCATGACCGCTCAAGATTGGGTCTACACGTACCGTCGACTTCTTGATCCAACGAGTGGGAATGTCTTTGCGTTTTTCTACTACGATATCAAGAATGCAAAGTCGGTAAATCAAGGTGAGTTGACCGATCTGTCGTCCATAGGTGTCTCCGCTATGGATGACTACACCCTCGTTATAGATACTGAGCGTCCCTGCCCCTACCTCCCTTATATTACTTCGTTTCCGACTTCCGCTCCGGTGCCTCAGTGGCAAGTTGAGAAATATGGCCGCAAATGGACCGAACCAGGCAACTGTGTGAGCAATTCGAGCTATATGCTCGAAACTTGGTCCCATGGGCGTCAGATGTCCTGGGTACTGAATCCGTATTATACCGGTCCGATCAAGGGATACCTGGAACGCATAGTAGGCCTATTCTATACCGGTTCCGGGCCCGGGACGTTTCCGTATGAAAACAACGAAGTCGACCGGCATACCCTTGATGCCATGGACATGACACGAATAATCGGTGATCCGGTATTGGCAAAGGAAATAGACCGGAGCCCATTTCCGGCCACTTGGTACATGTTCTTTAAGACGGAGGCGCCCCCATTCGATGATGTACGGGTACGTAAGGCTGTCGCTCATGCCATTGACCGCAACAGTCTCAGTTCAATAGTGCTAAGAGACACCGTCGAGCCGGCTTATACCATGATCCCTCCAACTCTGCCCGGCTATGTGGGGGATAAATACAGAAGCGTCCAGCAGTTCGACCCTGAGGAAGCCAGGCGTCTTCTTACCGAGGCTGGCTATCCCAATGGCCGTGGATTTCCAAAGGTTGAAATGTGGCTGCGCCAGGCCGCGCCGAATATCAGATCAGCGGCGATTGCTATCCAGGGCATGTTAAGCAGCAATCTGGGCTTAACAATCGAGGTCAAGGACCAGGAACAGAAGCTCTTCACCGATAACATGGTGAACCGCAATATATCCATGGCCGTGATAGGCTACACCTATGACTACCCGGATCCCAGCGACATGCTCGGACTGGTCTGGCACTCCCAACCAAAAGGTTACGGCAGACACGACTGGCAGAACCAGCGCTTTGATGACCTGGTGGATGCGGCTGCCACCGAGCTGGATCAGCAGAAGCGCAAACAGATGTATGACGAGGCAGAGCGGGTACTTGCAGATGACGTGGGCGGTGTGTTTCTGTTTCACGATCTTGCGGTCGAGCTTCGAAAACCATGGGTAAAGGGCATCAAAATGGATCGGTGGGGTAACTATCCTCTGACGGTCCAGAACACCACTTTCACGGACATCTACATAGCAGAACATTAGGCCATGATCGTTGAATTGCCTAAGTGTCGCCTTAGGCAGGCACGATCAGGCATGCTATTTTTACGCTTTCTTCGTCCCTTAGAACTCATCAGGAGCCAACATGTCGGGTTCTCTACTCAACAGCCTCGGGACTCATCTCGGTGGCCTTCCGTATCTTCGCCAGGGACGAGCCCGTCAGGCTTCCAGCTATGATCGGTTAGGTGGAAACAGAGATTTCATCACTCTCGAACCTGGTGAAAGCGCCACTTTGATGGATGCGCAAGGTGCGGGCACCATAGCTCGGATCTGGGTGACCACGCAAGATTGGGCCGATCCCGGTCGCTTCAAAGTCAAGCGGGAGCACATCCTCCGGAAGCTCCTATTCCGGGCCTATTGGGATGGAGAAGATAACCCAAGCATCGATACCCCATTGGGTGATTTCTTTGGGGCCGGATTCGGTGAGTACCAGGAATATCATTCGCTGACGATGGGCATGTCCAGCGGTGGGTTCTACTGTTATTTCCCGATGCCGTACAGTAATGGTTGCCGAGTGGAAATCACCAATCAGAGCGACGAGTTGGTTCCACATTTCTACTACGCCATTCAGTATCTCGAACTGGACGGCCTGGAGGAGGGTATCGGTAGATTTCATGCAAAATGGCACCGAGCGACTACCGAGTCAGGAAAACCATACACGATACTCGAGGCCACCGGACAGGGGCATTTTTCGGGTTGCATCCTGAGTATGCAACAAGCCCACTGGAAACAAGGATTTGATTTTCTGGAGGGAGACGAACAGATATATATCGACGGTGAAACCTTCCCGTCCATTCACGGCACGGGTACAGAAGACTACTTCAATGGAGGATGGTACTTCATCAATGGTCCGTTTGCCGCGCCTTATCACGGCGTGATCCTGAAGGACGAGATGCGGTCACGCGTGATCGCCTATCGATTCCATGTTGCAGACCCCATTCCCTTCCAACAGGTATATGGTCTCATTTGGCAAGCAAAGATATTCTCCCACGCCGTTTCTATCGTATTCTTAAAACGGTGATCCTGTTTGCTTGCCAAATCTCAGGTTTCAGTCTGCCGATCCCGATTCAGGTGCAGGTTTTCACAGGTCCAGTCCTGTGTCAAACAGGTATCGAGGGTTCATCCGCTCAATGCGGCGTCCCAGAAAAGTATGGGTGACCGACCGGTATCCGCTTCAAAGTGTCGGGCTCAGGCGCGGTGTGTCGCAGACACGGTGTGCCCGTCCAGTTAGTGTATGCGGTTTACCGGTGGGGCAGGTCCGGATGTGGCAAGCGTAATTGTGGCACGGCACCCGACTCCAATCAATCGCAATGGCTCCATGCGTTTGCTCATACCGCCGGTTGTTGGCGCTCGTGGTGTCGCATGATGCGGCGGTGTCAAGGAGCTGTTATGTTGCGGTCCAGTTAGGCTTTAAGGCTATCGGGTGCCGGCCTCATGCTCTTACAAATCGTTCGATGTCGAAGATTTGTCCTTTCTTTATCATGTAGTATACCGTTCTTGCCAGCCTCTGGCTGAGCCGTCTCATGGCTCCGGGCTTACCGTATCGCTGGATGTCTTTATCCATACGTTCTTTTATATGCCCATTGCGCATCATTAACGATGCGGCTTGTCCGAAGGCCCATTTGAGGTGAGCGTTGCCCATTTTCCTGCCACCGGATCCGGTTCTCTTTCCTGCCGAGGTGTGTTGGTTCGGGGCCAATCGGCAATAGGAGGTGAAGTCGGCCACGGTTGGGAAACGCGTGATGGTATGGATCTCGTAGAGCAGTGTGATCGCCAGGATGTCTCCTATGCCAGTGATGCTCTTTAGCAGGTAATATGTCTGTGGATCGTCGATCTGTGCATGCTCTTTGAGGTAACGTTCCATGTCTTGTATCTGCTGACCACAGGCTTCTATCATGGCAATATCGGTCTGTATGCTCTTGCGCACGGGGCCTTCTGGAAAATGCTCCGCTATGCCCTCTCTGAAGCGTTTTTTATCCAGACGTTCCAAGGGTTCCAGGTTGTACTGATCGCAGGTCATGTGGATGTGCGCGGATCGTTCTGCTCTCTGCCTGACTATCCCTGTTCTTCTTCTGAGCAGGTCCCGTGTGGCTCTCATATGCTCTGGGTATACGTATGCCATGGGTATGTTGCCACCTCTTAACAGTCTTGCGATCTTCTCTGCGTCGATCTTATCGTTCTTGTGTTTGGCAGCATGGACTGCTCTCATGAACAAGGCATGTCCCAGGACGAAAGGAATCCGCTCAGATCGGCACAGGTCGGAAAGCCAGTACCAGGTGAACATGCACTCCGCAGACACCACCAGATCGTCTCTGTACGGGGCGATGGCCTTGAGGAATGCCTGCTTATCGGTGGCCAGGTTGCGGTGAAGCAGCTTATTGCCGCCGTTGTCGATGATACAGGTGTACATTTGTTTTGCATGCAGGTCGATGCCGCAGTAGTATTGATGTATCCCACTATAGAATCGCATCGGTCTCCTCCTTTTGTGCTGGTACTTAGGATAACGTGAGCGCGTTAAGCCTTATAATACGCCCATGGGGCACCCGGCACAGGGGGAGACCATATACATTATCAATTGAGCGATGGGGGCATCGTACACCTTGCCCGCGAAATCCCATAGCGCCACATCGATACCACTGATTGCGGTGCGATCTGTGTGGCGGAGGCCCCGCTTTAGATCGTTGTATATTCGCTCGCGCTCAAATGGGTTCTTTCCGAGAAGGTACTTAATCACGTTTCCTGGGAGGCTCCCACCCACATACTCCCCCGTGATACCGAGACTCGTGTGAATGAGCAGCACGGATGGTCGGGTCTTGAGTTTGCTGCCGGCCTCAAATACCTGGTTGAACCCGTTGTAGTCCGACCCGAGATCGTTTATTACGTGTTCGAAGACTACCCGCTCTATCTTGGTGATACGGGGCACCGCGGCCATAATACTTCCTCCCTTTGGAATACAGATTTATGCCAATCAGCGCTTGATGGTGGTATCGCGGAATCCAACAAGTCCCTGCTCAACCAGAAAGCCTGCCCCACCACTGTTCAACCGATTCGATTGACCTTCCAGTACCCTTTGACCGTCGTACATAGCTGTAATCTGGTCACCCTCACAGTGAAGTGAAAGTAGGTGGAAGGTATCTGGCTCATGATCGACTGCGATTTGCGCCAGAACGGAATCGCCATGATATCTCTCAATCAATCTGAGCCATCCGTCGGTTTGTACGAGCATAATGTGGCGTTGGAGACCTTGATATCGGGCTATAATCCCCGCAGATCTTGCCAGGTGGATGCTCATATTGGTCTCAAACGTATAATCCTTCCAATCCCGGTTTCCAGTGATCATAACCCCTGAGCCATTATTGTGGCCAATTCGCATCATTTCTCGATCATCGGACGAGAACGCTCTCAGATGCAGTTGGTCGACATCCGAAATCCAACCGATGGGATTTCCTCCAGGACCAAGATCAGGGTGATTTGGAAATGTGTGGTGAGGCTGCCCCGATATCCAGAGCCCCTCCAGGTACCAGGCACCACTTGCCCGCTGTCCGGAAATCTCAATCCCGATGTCCTGAACGGGCCATGCCACATCAGGGACCACGAAACTGACTTCATTGGACCCTCCTGGCGTCAAGGACAGGGATTCGCTATATGTCATATCTAAATCGCCCGAGCGCCTCAGAAAAGACCGTAACGTTGCTGGTCCTG
>JABIQT010000180.1 GCA_018667995.1 Candidatus Latescibacterota bacterium | reverse complement strand
GATTTGGGTGCAGTATACTCAAAGCGAAATCTCTTTCAAATGCGATTGCACCCGGTTGGTCAGGGCTGGTGAAACGTCTTTACCGTTCGGGCTAGCTCCTGGCTACATCACGAGGAGCCCTACACGCATACCTCGATTATTTCACTAAGGTGGCATGACTGGATTATAACCCCCGTTCGCGTGAATCGGCAAGAGGAGCCTAAGGTGCACTCCTAGGAGGAATCGGCTGAATTATGCTGCGCTGCTCGTCGTCCAGATGCTCCAGGAGATCCTTGCTCGGTACGTAATGGAAGCGGCTGCGTAAGAATTGTGGAGAATACCGATACAGGATTACCCTTCGATGTCCCTCATTGGTGCGACCTGCGGAACCATGGGTTATGGCATCCGTGAAGAGCAGTGCATCACCTGCTTCCATGTGAAGCTCTTTCATGCCAAACTGGTTCCCTGCGGGATCATCACTCCGGTAAACCTGTTCGGATAATTTGGGATGTCTCATAGCAGACTTATGACTGCCCGGCACGAGTGTGGTCGCGCCGTCGCCAGGTCCCACATCGGTAAGGGCGCTGATCACGTTGATCTGGCCCACCATCCATTCACCGGTGTTTACCTGGCGAAAGGTGAGGTAACATAGAGGCAGAGCTCCTCCACCGTGAATACCTATGTAACCACCCTTTCCACGGACGTTGAGCAGATTCTCGTGGATGGACACGCCATTGGTGGGATTTATCCATCGCCGGCAATGACCTATCCATGCAGGATAGTTAATCAGCTTCCGAAATACGGGGCCACCTTCAATGATATTCTGGAAATTACAGCCGTCAGGACCGCTGTAGGTGTGGGTTTCAACATTGCCGATCCAGGCACCGGAATCCTTGTCGTAGTCACGTCTCTTGCCGTCAACATGCTCCCAGTTGCCATCTACCCATTGGTTCATGGCAGCAATATCCTCTGGCGCAATCGCATTCTTGAGGAGAATGTAACCATTCAGGTCAAAGAGGTAGTCGATCAGATACTCGTCCTGCTCGTCCGCTTGCACCCAGTCTTGTGACATGACCGTGTCCTTCCTGTCAATAAGCAGCCTGGTAAAAAGGTCGGTGTTCTGGTTTAGTCCGTACACAATAATACGATTCCATACTGATAGAGCAAGAATCCCGTTTATCATAACTCGCGGAATCCCATGCATCCCGGATAGTCTCCTTAGGTATTTACCTATGCGCATGAAACTATAACATGATTTCTGCCACGCTGAACAAGCATTACAAGACTGCGCTCATGGAAGCCACCGGACATATCGGCGACAGTCCACTCTTTCTGTTGGACTATATGCTCCGGATACTTAGAGTCATCATTTTGATGTCTCTGTGGCAGATGATTCTCGCGAACAAAGGATCTGTGGACGGTCTGACGTTGGAGACGGTTCTCGTATACACTTTTCTCGCTGAGGTATTTCGCCAACAGATGGAGTGTCGTGGATCCGGCATGGAAACGGCAATCTGGGACGGATCCATAGCCAATCGGTTCCTACGCCCAGCAGGTGTTTTCAGTCAATTTGTAGCTCAGATGTTTGGCCGCTGGTTCTTTGAGTTCCTGTTCTTCTCCATTCCCCTGCTCCTTCTGTCCCCTTTATTTGGTGTTTCCATACTGCCTTCCAGCCCAGTCGCACTGGGACTGTTTGTCATGAGTCTGGCTCTTGCCATTGCCGTCGGCCTGGCTATAGAGCTCATCTTCGGCGCCATGGTGGTACTGACGTCTACCGTGTACATTCTATACCAGATCCGCGACGCGGTGACGACTTTACTTTCCGGAGCACTTCTGCCGCTGGCTTTCTACCCCTGGGGTCTGGGTGAGGTGTTTGGATGGTTGCCCTTCGCGTCAATGGCTTCGGCGCCATTGCGGATTTACACCGAAACAGGCGATCCTGGACATTTGATCCTCCTTCAGGTGATCTGGGCGGCAGTCCTTTGGCCCATAGCCCACGTGCTCTGGCGGATCAATCGTGAAAAACTCGTCTCTCACGGCGGTTGACGCTCAGTTCAAACATAACCTGGATCTCATGAACTTTGAACCCCTGAACAAATTCAACCACCTACTCCGGCTCTGGCGCGTCCAGGGATATCTGGATCTGATGTGGATGACCCAGGACTGGAAGTTGTTTCTCACGTACTACGCATCGGATCTCTTTTTGAATATCGCGGCCGTGACCGGTGTCCTCTTTCTGGCCGAGCGGTTCGACGGGATCGGCGTATGGACAAAGCCACAAGTGACCTTTATGTTAGGCTACGCCATGCTGGTTCGAGGAATCATGGAAACGCTCTTTGGATACAATATCTTCTCAATCAGCCGGCGGCTCGGACGTGGACAATTGGACCATACGCTGGTACAGCCTCACCCCGTGTGGATGGCTCTCTTGACAGAGGGTTTCATGCCTTTTTCAGGAAGCGCCTCCATCATCCCCGGATTGCTTCTATTACTTTGGTCGGGCACGGTGCTCGCGCTCGATCCGACAATATCGTGGCTGTTTCTGGCTTTACTTAATGTAGCTGCATCCGCCACAATCCTGCTGTCTTTCAGCTTCATCTGGGGAAGTCTGGCGTTCTGGGCGCCACGGGCGACGGAGGAAATAAGTAGTTCCGCATCGGGTCTACTGCGGACACTCATGCCGTTCCCATTGGATGGTCTCAGCTTCGCCATGTTGAGCGGCCTCATGACATTTCTGCCGGTGGGCTTTCTGGCCTGGTACCCGGCACGGGCTCTCCTCGGACTCGAAAGCGACGCATGGTCCGAACTGCTTACTCCCACCGTCGCAGCGATATTCTCGATCATTGCTGTATGGATATTTAAGCAAGGTCTCAAGGCATATGGAAGAACAGGCTCACAGCGCTATCTCTCATTCGGACATCGTCGTTGACCTCTCGGGTGTGTGCAAGACTTTCCACCAGAAACAACGGTCTGAACGAATTCGAGACATATTCTCAAACCTTGTCCGGCCTCAGGTACGTCAGGTTGATGCGTTGAAGGATGTGACGCTGCAGATCCATCGCGGGGAAGTTGTAGCCTATGCCGGCCCTAACGGGGCAGGCAAGAGTACAACCATAAAGATCCTTTCCAGCCTTTTAACGCCCGATTCCGGCACGGTGAGGGTGCTCGGCATGGATCCAAAACTGGAGCGAATCCGGTACGTAAACCGCATCGGTGTCGTCTTTGGTCAGCGGACCGAATTGTGGTGGGATCAACCAGTGGCGGCCACCTTCGAATGGAAACGCGTCGTATGGAATATACCCCGCGACCGATTCGAGAAAAGCCTGGAGTTTGTAAAGGAAGTTCTGGGGCTTCATGATTATTTCAACAGTCTCGCACGCGAGCTTAGTCTTGGCCAACGCATGCGGGCAGACATGGGCCTCGCTCTGCTTCACGAACCGGAGATTCTCTTTCTGGACGAACCCACCATCGGGGTCGACGTGCTGGCAAAACGGAACATGCTCGACTTTGTAAAGGAGCTGAACAGGACAAGGGGCGTCACGATCGTCTTGACCAGTCATGACATGTCTGAACTTGAGCAGTTGGCAGGTCGGATGATCATGGTCGATCGCGGCTCGATCGCCTTTGATGGTGACTTCGCCACACTGCGCAGACAATTCACCGACCGGCGACATCTCTATCTCGAAACCGACGCCTCAACCGCACCGGTTTTATCCAGTGCAGAGCTCGTCCGAAGCGATGGCAATCGTCATGAATTCACGTTTGATGCGGGAGTCATCGGTATATCCGAGATCCTCGAGCAGGTGTCTGCGCAGACTCAGGTAATTGATGTGGAGACCCATAGGGTATCCATCGACGATGTAATAGCAGACTTGTACAAACAGTGGAATCATTGAATCGCATGCCGAAATCAACACGGACTAACCCATGGTCATAGCCAGCAAGCAGAATCCGCAAATCAGGCAAGTACGCGCGCTGTCCAATCGCAAATCTCGCAGAGAGACGGGTCTGTTCTTTGTCGAAGGCATCCGATTGGTTGGTGAGGCGGTTCAATTGGAAGCATCCATTGCAACCCTGATTGTCGCACCGGAATTGCTCACCAGTTCTTTCGGTCACGAGGTGGTGCGAGATGCCCAGCAGGCTGGCATACCACATTTTGATGTCACCTCGGACGTCTTTCGCCATATCTCTCAGAAAGACGGTCCACAAGGACTCGCCGCCATTGTAAGACAGAAATGGCATGATCTGGAAACAGTTACAGAAGATAGCACGCTGGGCTGGGTCGTACTGGAAGAGGTACGCAACCCTGGTAATCTCGGCACCATACTGCGCACCTGTGACGCGGTAGGCGGCGCCGGAGTCATACTGCTGGGCGACTCAACAGACCCCTTCGATCCGGCCGCAGTACGTGGCAGCATGGGTGCCCTATTCTCACAGAAGCTGGTACGAACTGACCGGACCCAGTTAACAGAATGGATAAATGCAGGCGACATCAACATGGTCGGTGCATCGGACGACGCACCCATCGAATACACAGATATGCGCTATGAAAGGCCTACAATCCTCTGCATGGGCAATGAGCAACACGGCCTGTCGACAGAGTACCGGAGCCTATGCCGGGATGTGGTTCGCATACCGATGGTCGGTCGTAGTGATTCGCTTAATCTCGCAGTAGCGACGGGCGTCATCCTGTACGAGATCTTCAACCAGCACAAAGATATTTAGATCGCAATAGCGAATCTGAACTATATACCATTCATAAGGCACCCGAACCGGGAGATGAGATGGCTGACCCTCAATGGCATTACTATCATGAACTCCGTCCCGATGAACTCGCGGAATGTCGGGATACGTCCCCTGTGGCCTACTGGCCACTCGGATTGCTTGAACACCACGGATGGCACCTGCCTGTCGGATTCGACGGCATCAAAGCCGACCGCATCTGTGTACGCCTAGCCGAGCGCACCGGGGGCGTGATATTCCCGACCATGTGGTGGGGAACAGGAGGCGGCCACAGTGAATTCCAGTGGACGCACTATCAACCCGAGGACGCTGTGACAGCCATGTTGGTGTCCACTACGAATCAATTGATTTCATTCGGTTTTCGCGTAATCGTTCTGTTGGCGGGACACTACCCCTGGCAGGGGATTCTCGATCGACACTTGCCATCCATCAGAGATGACCACCCAGAAATCAGCTTACTGTGGGGCACGGAGGCCACCATTGGTGGTCAGGACCTGCAGTTACCCGGAGACCACGCGGCAAAGGAAGAGACCTCATACGGCCTTGCCCTGTTTCCGGAGCTGGTAGACATGGAAGCAATGCGGCATGGACGTCACGAGTCTGGGGTCTGGCCGACTGGTCAAATGCCTCCAGAAAAAAATCGACACCCAGGTGTACAGTTTGACGCGGATCATCCTCTCTTTGCCCAGTTCGGTGAAGACGCACGCACCGGATCCGCAGAACGCGGAGAGGATGGCGTATCTCGCCTGGTGCAATATCTCTCACATGACATCAATATGTCACTACGGTCCCAAGAAAAAGACCAGCCGGAGCTACCTTGATTTTGCCCGCCGGGGACGACAGTTCAATCGGCCCAGGGGACACCAGAGTTACCAGGCCGTTAGGTGGTCGGTATTGCACAAGAGCGATCGTGATGCTACAAATAATGACCAGCGGCCCTGAAATTACGGGGTACTGATCTATTTGGTTGATAGGAGGGGCCTATGAAAATGGGTAATGTGCTTATTTCGGGCCTGCTTGCACTGGCACTGGCAATCCCAGTTCATGCTGGCGAGAGATTATGGATCAAAGAATTCAAGAAGAACGTCAAGTATAAGAGACTGACTGCTGGTGGGGTCTATCTGGTGTTGACCGAGGAAGGACTTCATGGCCTGGACCCGGAGACGGGGTACGAATTGTGGACCTATACCAGAGAGAAACTCGAACCCGATGATCTTGAGTACATAGAAGGCACGCCATTTCTATTGATTGCCGAAGGCAAAGGGTTCCCCAACAGAACCGTCAACATTTCCACCATAAACGTGATGGATGGCACTGAGACCTGGAAATTCGGCGGCATTTCCGGAATGCTGGTCGGAAGTCAGGTTGTCTTTGAGCACGGACTTTTGCTGCTCGCCACTATGGGTGGCAGAGACGGAATCAATATTAACGCCTATGACGCCGTCGACGGCGCCCATAGATATCAGGTTGCTTTTCCTGATGATCAGAGAATGAAGAAGGTCAACATGGCCAGACAGCCGGGCGCCGGCACGTTCTCTACCAAGCTTAAGATCATTGGACATCAGGAGCCTATCATAGACGGTAACCAGATTATTGTCTTCTACGACTACCTCCGAAGCATAAATCTGAATTCGGGTGAGCAAGAATGGATGGACATGACGGTTCAGGATCGTCCAGTAGAGAAGGATGTTCCCATGCTGAGCAAGTACTTCGCCCAGATGGAGCTTAGGGACGGAGTGCTCTATACTGCCTACGGTAAGGGGCTGGCGGCTTTTGATGTAAAATCGGGGGAGATGAAGTGGCGCGTAAAGAATGTGCCAGGAGAAGTGGTCTCAGCTTTACATATCGAAGGGAATAAGCTCTACTATCGGGCTGGCGCGGTCATGAATGGATCGGGCAAGAAAGCGAAGATGCTGAAAGCTGTTTACAATGGCGTCAATCTAGCGGATGGAAGTCCAATCTGGACAGGGGATGTAAATCTCGACGGCAATGTCACCAACTGGGCGTTTACGGAAGACCGGATCTATGTGGGCTCGCCCGACCGACTCTATACGATCGATAGAGCCACGGGCAGCCATGGTACGCCGGCAGAGAGTAAGAAGACGTTCGATTTCAAGGATGGTGCTCCGCACACGATCACCTATCGTGCCGGAGACTTGCTCGTTCAGGGAGCGCAGACGGTGGCACTATACGACCTTAGCGATGACGATCTCAACAAAGAGAAATGGCGTCAGTACTACAAGTCTCCAGGTTCCCAAGGTAGGATCACCAAGTTGACCACAGGAGCTGGTGGCTCCATGGCCGCCAAGGACGCAGCCGCTTGGGTTTCACGCTCTTTTTCCAGTTCAGCAAATAATCGG
>JABIQT010000182.1 GCA_018667995.1 Candidatus Latescibacterota bacterium | reverse complement strand
GCGCCATTTGGCGCCTCTCACAGGTCAGCTGGTGTATTGTAATATCATCGCCTTCATGAACACCTGAAAGCGACGAGTGATCATCACGCTTCTTCTTAATTTGCACAGACCAACAGATTATTGAATACCACGAATATGTCTGTTGCCGAGTAGGTTGAATGTGTTTTCTACACGTAGTGGAACTGACTGGCAACCAGACAACCGGCAATCCTGTCAATGCAGGACCTATGCTCTCAAGTGTAGGTCCTTTTTTTTCACGTACGCAGTCGAATAGGACGATGCTATCCCAATGTCCGCCCTTGCCCATAGGAGACATGCCCACTGCTACAAGCGGACATGGGAAATATGGATCCACCTTGCGCGAGAAACTTGTTGCACCAACGTGAGTCCAGTCTATCTCGATACTGGGATATCGAGAGCCCGTACATGCCCTCCCGGCGTGGGTGTATTCGGGAATTTCATCCTTATTCCAGTCGTACCAAGGCTAAAGCGAAACATATCTGGGACACACTGTGCAGACCTACATGATTAACTCGAACGGACGCTTCTCATGAAAATCTCATTGCTGTGCATGGACCTCTCCAACAATTGTCTCGGTCGTTCGTACCTGTTGGCCAAGGCACTGCAACCATTCTATGAGGTCGAGATCGTGGGGCCCCAGTTTCGATCAGAAACCTGGTCGCCTGTAGCGCAGGACACGACCATCCCGTTCAAGCGTATCATCATAGACGGAGTCCTCAAGCCTTTCCATCAGCTTATGAAAATCTCCAACATGATTGAGGGCGACGTCATTTACGCCAGCAAACCGATTCTTTCCAGTCTTGGAGTCGGTCTCCTTCACAGGTGGCGTACCAGAAAACCCCTCATCCTGGATATCGATGACTGGCAGCTTGGGCATGGACTCCCGCGAATTCGTGACGTCCGCTCGCAGTTGGGACACCTGCTGATCTATCATCATTTTTCCTACTGGAACGCCATGATATGCGAAAAACTGATACGATCCGCGGATCAGGTCACAGTCTCGAATCCATTTCTGCAGAGGAAGTATGGCGGAACGTTAGTGCCCCATGGCAAGGATACCGTGACGATGGATCCGGTTCGATACAATCGGGCCGAAATCAGGCGAGGACATCACATTGATGAGCACATGCGCGTCGTCATGTTCTACGGCACACCTCGAAGGTACAAAGGCATAGAACACTTGATCGAGGCAGTACGGCGAATCGATCGAACAGACGTGATGCTTATGGTAGCCGGTTTGACAGAAAACGATGATTACTGCGACAAATTGAGGGAACTCGGTACGGAATTGTTGGGGGATCGATTTCTGGGTCTGGGAGAGTGGCGCATCGACGAGACGCCCGAGTTGATTTCAATAAGCGACATAGCAGTCGTTCCGCAGAGCGATCACGCCTGGGCCCAGGGCCAAACACCAGCTAAGGTGTTCGACGCTATGGCAATGGCAAAGCCGGTGATCGCGACTGCCGTTTCCGATCTGCCTGAAATCTTGCATGGCTGCGGCTGGGTAATTCCGCCCGACTATCCTGGTCGCCTCTCTGACACCATTGAATACGTGCTCTCCCATCCGGAGGAAGCGACTGAGGCTGGACAGAAGGCGCGCCAAAGGTGTCTCGAGAAATACAGCTGGAAAGTGGTAGGCCAGACGCTGCGAAGCGTCTTCGCAAGGTACGAGTGAACCGAAGCATGGTATGAGTCGAACGGCCAGACGCGAGGGATTAATCTGGGGCGGGCGGGCGGGCGAGGGTGCAGTGCTTGCCCTGGCATATACAATCATTCTCTCCCGGCATCCGCCATCGAGAGGATTAGCGGACGCTTAGCATTTGTTTCTGCAACCGTGAAGCTGGTACCGTTACTAGTGTGCTTGTTCTTTCTGCAGCGACGGGACGGCATCAGGATACGGACGTTCCTCGGCAGAATTCTGGGATCGATTATGACGTGAGCTCTAGCGTTTATCTGTTCCTGGCAGGTTTCCGAAAGGTGGTCTCTTTCTGCTTCAATGGAGATCGTCTTACCTACGTTCTGTTTCTTTCGATCGCCGGTGTCGTGTATTGGCGCTATTGCAAGACCAACTTGACTAGCGTCCTCAAGACGCTTCAAGGTTAGACCCAGCAATGGTCACGGTTTGATCAACAGTCCCTGACCGGTGGGTAGGCTGGCTATCTTCACCAGGTGGTCATGGGCAAACTCGTCCATGCTATTCTTCTGTTCCTGATGTCCCTTGAATCCATAGTCGTCCATAAGAACGAATGCACCAGAGACAAGCCGAGGCCACAGATATTCTAAGGCAGCCCGTTCAGGGAGCGCACTGTTCATATCCAGATGGAGGAAGGCCACACTTTCTGCACTGATCTGGTCGAGTACACCGGGAACGGCGCCCTCTACTATGATAGCCTGACGCCATTCTGAGAAGTTCTCGCGGACCGATTCTACGCCCGTAATATAGAAACCATTCTTCAACCACCATGCGTTGCGCTTGAGCGCGCCATCCTTAATTTCCTGTTCAGAAACGTCGGTCAACGACAAGCCGGAAAAAGTATCAACCAAAAAGAAAGTTTTGCCAAGTTCGTCCCAGTCCAGATACGCCATTACCGCGCTACTCATAAATCCTTTATTTACCCCACACTCTACGAAATCCCCTTCCAGTTTACTGGCAGATGCCGCTACCCAGAGGGCCATATGAACACGCCAATGCCACTGGTAGTCATGACACGCAGCCTGGACACCACGATTGTAGGCACGCCGGAAGGCAGGATCGTCAAGGAATGAATTGTCATGGATAGTCTGTAAACCGTCCTCCTTGTAGCTCGAAAATAACCATCTTCTCTTGAGCGCGACCCTCGATCGTATCCTACCTGTGAAACGATGCAACCACATGGGCAATATCATAGACGGACCTCAATAGCTCGTAATAAGGACATAGGCTTTTCAACCGTCCTCTCTCCTCAAGTAAAAAATAGCCTGATCACCATCCCCCTGGGCATTCAATGAGGAAGCCAGTTCTCGATACTTGTCTACCTCACTTCTGGTGAATATCGACTTCCGAAATCCATGAACATATGACTCCGGATCGGTATGCGCTATGTCGCGCCTATATTGCGCACTGCCAAGGAATTGCATAGCCATGGAATCAAAGACCACTTGCTCTATCCGGAATCCCGTCGCGTTGGCCAATACCTCCAGACTCTTCCGCGAATAGAGGAATAGGTGACGCGGCGCGTCCAACTGAATCCAGTCGGTTCCATAGGTCCGCCAGGCATACGAGGGGAAAACGGGTATGCGAAGTACGAGAAATCTATTGGGGCTAAGCAATCCGTGTAACCGCTTCAGGACGTCCTTTGGATCGGGCATGTGTTCGAAGGAATGATGGAGCACGATACAGTCGAAGCTACCTGCGACCTGGTCGAGTGACCGTTTAAGAACTGTAACACCCTCTGCATAGCATATATCCCCTGGGATGTAGGGATCTATTCCTGTGAGATGTTCAAAACCGGCCGTGTACAACTGCAACAGCCTTTTTCTATTTCCGCACCCCACATCCAGTATATGATCCTTCAACGATAACCGAGCCGGCAGAGGCCACGAGGGTAGCCTTTGGTCCCCGTACAGGTGACAGATCGCCCGTCCAGCATGCGTGCGATTGCCCAGGGCATGATCCATGCCTATACGATTCAACGCCCGTCTCAGACCGAGGAAGGACGGCAGTCGCGGCCGGCTGAATGCGTAATAGTCGTCCGGATAGCTGGTGCCCGGATCAGACGGTATCTCGGAAATCTGAAGGCACGAACAAGCGGTGCATTCGAAATAGTCGAACGTCTCCCGCGTGCCGAACATCATTTCACGCACGGAATGGATGGGAAACAGGCCCGTGCTTCCGCAGATTCTACAGGTAAAATTCATACGCATTCGGAGGATGATACATGAATGTTTCGGTATCTATGAAATAAGGTCCCTTGTCAGATGCGGAACCTTCATGGCACTCACTATCGGCATAAAGATTTATAGCTTCTCTCAGCCAATGAAGTTTCCAGACGGAAGCTTCAGCTCAATGACCTACTATACAAACGATCGGCGACGGAAACAATGGCATCAGAGCTCCTGTATCTCACGCTCTGCATGACGTTGGCCCCAGCGGGCGGCACTGGCCGCCCGTATTTTACCGTGACATCTGGTCACACATTAACCGGACCGTCTCTCGGGATTCAGCATGAACCGGGCCTCTGCGGCTATTGCGATTACAGCGGGATGTTTCAAACGACGCTCGGGTGTAATGGCATAGAACCTTTCGCGAATGGAATTTACGACACCTATGCGATAAAGCCCATAGGCGGCGGCAGCTTCTCTTTCTATGATGTCGGGAATGGCCATAACGCCTTTTCCTGACTGGCCGAAGGCTTTTGCCAAAGCGCTGTCTTCCAGCTCAGCGACTATCCGCGGATGTATACCGTTCGACGCAAACCACTGGTCCAGCGATCTCCGAAGCTCGGTATTGTCTGTGGGCAGGAGGAACGGGGATCCATTCAAACTCTCGGGGAAGCCTTCGCGGAGACTCTCTGCCAGGGACCGGCTGGCCACGAATATGATATTGCACTCGCCAAGCAGGTGATTGTAGGCCCGGACGCGTGTCGCCGTCCCCACCGGCGCGTCGGCGAGTACCAGATCCAAGTTATAGAGCGCCATATCGTTGAGCAGTTGATCCAGCTTTCCTTCACGGCAGGTTACACGCACATTTTCATCAAGATCATAGGCCGGCTCAAGCAACTGTGACGCGATGAACTTCGGCAGTACATCGGTAATACCTACGTTGAGGTGCAGGGGTTGTCCGGTAGGCCGATTCTTTAGCGTGTCGACCATCTCCCTGCCGAGAGAGAATATCTCATCGGCATAGCGGCACACTATCCCACCAGTCTCGGTAAGTACGAGCCCGCGGCCCTGCCGTTCGAAGAGCCGTTCCCCAAGAGATTCCTCCAGTATTTTGATCTGGCCACTGATTGTGGGCTGGGCCAGGTTCAGCTTCTCCGAAGCCTTGACGACGCCTCCTTCCCTTGCCGCTGTCCAGAAGTAGTACAGATGGTGGTAATTCAGCCATTCCACGACAATGCCTCCCGTTTGATTATAGCATCTGAACTTATGCCACAATGATATATAGATTTATTCGATATGTTTTGCTCATATAATCGATTTGTCAATATAAATCAGTTTGATTATTTTGTTTTGATACAGATTTGACGGCTCACAGAACCGAATCGAAACATTTCCGCAGAGGATGAATACATGTCTGCTAAGTATGATTTTGCGAACTTGAAGGGGGACATAACCGGCGGAGTGACGGCAGGTGTCGTTGCGCTGCCGCTGGCTCTCGCCTTTGGCGTCCAGTCCGGCATGGGGGCCATCGCGGGACTTTACGGGGCCATGGCGCTGGGAATGTTTGCAGCCATCTTCGGTGGCACGGCGACTCAGGTCAGCGGCCCAACCGGTCCGATGACCGTCATTTCGGCCATTGTAATCACCACGGCCATTGAGGCGACTGGCAGTCTTGCACAAGGAATGGGGATCATCATCGGAGCCTTCCTGCTGGCGGGTGGGTTCCAGATCCTCTTTGGGCTGCTTCGCATTGGCAAGTACATAAAATACATCCCGTATCCCGTCCTATCTGGTTTCATGAGCGGTATCGGAGTCATCATCATCCTGTATCAGTTATATCCGCTCTTTGGACACCCTTCGGCTCCCAATACCGTGGCCATTTTCACCGACATAGCGAGGCCCCTGTCGAATTTGAATGGAAGTGCCACAGGGCTTGGCCTGGTAACCATTGCCATCATCTACGTTTTTCCTCGCATAACCAAGGCTGTTCCAAGCACGCTTGTGGCGCTGTTCATCGCCTCCTTTGCGGCATTCTTCATGGACCTGGAAGTGCCTCTAATTGGTGACATCCCATCCGGACTCCCTGCCCTACTTATTGGTGAGGTTCTTAATATCGATATTTCAGCTGCTTGGATGATCATCGAATTCGCAGCCATGCTGGCAGCGCTCGGGATGATCGATTCGCTTTTGACCTCGGTAATCGCAGATAACATCACCAAGACCAAACACAACAGTAACAAGGAATTGATCGGGCAGGGCATCGGCAACATCATTTCCGGTATGATCGGTGGTCTGCCGGGCGCCGGCGCCACCATGCGCACGGTGGTAAACATCAACTCCGGTGGCCGAACGCGCCTCTCCGGTGTGATCCACGGATTGCTATTGCTGTTTATCCTCCTTGGAATCGGCGAGTACGCCGCCTATATCCCCCTCACGGTGCTGGCCGGGATTTTGATTACAGTCGGAATCGGCATCATCGACTACCGCGGCCTGAAGCATCTGGCGCGAGTGCCCGTCACCGACGCCTTCGTAATGGTACTGGTGCTGGCGATCACAGTGTTCGGAAACCTGATCAACGCAGTGGGCATAGGCGTCATGCTTGCGTGCGTACTGTTCATGAAGAAATCCAGCGACCTTGCTGAGTCGGGTACCTCGCTGACCGCAATGGGTGGCACCGAAGGCGAGCCGCCCTGGTCCGACGAGAAAGGTATCTACAGTGAGTACCGCAATAGAATTTATATCAAACATATTTACGGACCTATGTTCTTTGGTTTTACGACGCGCTTCCAGGAACTGGTTAAGTCTCTCGACAATGACATAAGAATCCTTGTCATACGGATGGACCGGGTACCGTATGTCGATCAGTCTGGCTTGTACGCATTGGAAGAAGCCATTCTCCAATTGGAACAGAAGGAAGTTCACGTATTGATGACGGGCCTGCATGTGCAACCGAGGGACATGCTCAAACGCATTGATATCATACCAGACCTCGTCCCGGAAAATCATCTGTTCGATGACTTCAATCACTGTGAGGACTGGATCCACTCGCACATTCAAAGCAATAGTACTGCGGAGACAGATACTGAGGTCGGCACATCAGAACCCGCGACAACAATTGGGTGAGTGCTTTTTTTTGTATTAGATAGGAGTTCACGATGAGAACACACACGAAAGACACCCAGTCTTCAATCACGCCTGCCACGGCGCTGGAATATCTGCAAGAAGGTAATCAACGTTTTCAGATGAATCTGAAAGCAAACCGGGATCTGCTCGAACAGGTCAATGAGACCCGTGATGGTCAGTTCCCATTTGCTACAATCCTGAGCTGCATCGATTCGAGAGTTTCTGCTGAACTGGTGTTTGATCAAGGGCTGGGTGACATTTTCAGCATTCGTATTGCTGGAAATTTCATAAATGAGGATATCCTGGGAAGTATGGAATTCGCCTGCAAGATAGCCGGATCCAAGCTGATAGTGGTGCTGGGACACACCGGATGCGGCGCCATTAAGGGCGTGTGCGACAATGTGCGAATGGGCAATCTCACCACCGTCATGACGAAGTTACGTGGAGCCCTGGATGAAACAGAGGATCCCACAGAGGACCGCAGTTCTGCTAACGCGAGTTTCGTGAATAAAGTAGCGGAAACCAACGTAAAGCATACGATGGAAGGCATCTCACAGCGCAGTACCATCCTCCGTGATATGATGGACGAAGGCACGATCCGCCTGGTCGGCGGCATGTACGACGTGAATACAGGAAAAGTTGAATTCTACGAGTGAATAACCGTCTTCGGGGCTGTTGGATCAGAGTAGTATTTGAATTCGGACAGTAGGCGGCCACGGGCATATGGCGGTCCGTAGTGGTCGTGGCGACATCATTCTACCCGAAGCGAAAACCGAAGAAGGTACGAACGTGTGGCAGCCTCAATCTGGGCACTGCCTTTGGAATTCGGCGCACTCGGGGTCACCGATGGGCCGAAGATTTTTCTTCCTTCGGATGGCTAAGTCCTGATGGAAGTTCTATCGATCCTGCTATTTGTCCAAAGCTTCATATCCGGCTTCTGCTTGATTATTTGTCAGCATCGGTCTCGCCATAGTTCATTATTCCACCCCACCTATCTAACTGCAATTGATCGACAGAGAATGAGAGGGATGAATCATGGCCACCGGGGCGTCCTCATATTCTCCCATGCGTCGACGCTGATTCCACTCATTTATTGCGCAATGTTTCCGAGCTACCGTATTGCAGGTTTCCGTCATCATCTTAGTGGATCAGACCGTGTTTCCTGAGTTGGCAACGGAGACGCTCAATGCGCCGGCGGTTGGCGCCGAAATCAAAATACCCAACCCTCGAGGCAGATCGCACAGATATTCTATTCAGCCCTGAATTCCGAGACAGCTCAAGATCATCCACAAACCGAAAGAAGCGACTGCGACACTCTACGTGGATATATTCGAAACTGTATGCCACAACCGTTGCACCCGGCAACATTGCTACCTGATCGCGTAAGGCCGCCCAGGCAATATCGCGACCAGACACCAGTTCAAATGGCAATATAGACTGTCGCAATTCGTTAGCTTCGCTCGAAACACAGTTAGGAGTGGCGCCGCACGCCAGATCGCCAGCCGTTCTTTCATGACGTATTGTCTGGACCTTACGTTTATCTATGGCTTCGTCGTCGGTGGGTGAATGCCCGTACATACGATGGACTCCGAGGTAACTTCTGGCGCAAATGGCGGCTCACAATGAGGTAAATCTACTTCGGAGGGGCGAGGACGACAAGGACGTTCCTCTGGCTTTATCGGTAATAGCCTGACTGACTTCTATCTACACTGACCGTGCCAGGTATATCACCGCGTCGGTGGAGATTATCAGGGCCGCAAAAGAAACACTTACGTAGATCGTTCCGAGCTGTTATTATAAGCGATCTGTCTTTAACGGTCCATGTCCTGATGCGATGTCCGGCCATGTTATGTCCCATCTCTGGGTACATTCATTTTCCGGACAGTGGTGCCGAACAGTCTTCATCTATTCAACAGGAGGTTGAAGTGAGTACAGATATATCAGGAGAGGATTTTAAGAAGCAAATGTTAGGCGGAGCCCCCAAGATGGGACTATTTCTGAATTCTCATAGCCCGACGGTGGCGGAACAACTGTCCCATTCTGGCTATGATTGGCTGCTGGTAGATACGCAGCACGGTCCCATGGGCGATGAGAAGCTTTCTGCCATGCTTGCCGCCATAGCAAACGGCAATGCCAAGTCCATGGTCAGAGTAGGTGGATATAACGATCGGGCGGGGATACAGCAGGCGCTTGATCTCGGCGCAGATGGCATCTTGATCCCCTATATAAATACGGCCGAAGAGGCCCGCCAAGGCGTCAGTTGTTGCTTGTATCCGACAGCCGGAACGCGTTCCGTCTATTTCCCACAACGTAGCATGAACAGAGACGGCCTGCTGGGATATGCCGGCAATGCCAACAACAATATCATGGTGGCCCTCCAGGTTGAGACGGCAGACTGCATCAAGAATATCGATGAAATTGCAGCCGTACCTGGTGTAGACATCCTGTTTCTGGGTCAGAACGATCTCTGCATGTCGATGGGCCTTTACGAACAGTATGAGTTCCCGCACATGTACACCTCCCCGGAACTGCAGGCCGCAACAGACAAATTGATTAATGCGGCGAACAGTAACTCCATCATACTCGGTTTGTTTCTGTTCGGCACAGACCGTGTTGCAGAGTTCTTGAATCAGGGATACACATTCATCAGCGTAGGTAATGACCTGCATCATGTACTGACGCAATCGGCCGAGTACATTGCAGACCTGGAAGGCATCGCCAAGGAGTCCGGCAAGCAGTGGGAAAAGCAGCCTACCGCATTATGGTAGACCATTCGGTGGTGCAAACTAACTGATGGGCTGATTCGTTTTTTGAGAAAGGGCTCCTGGTTGTTACTCCAGGGGTCCGTTTCAGTTTCTATCGATGGCTACCTGATTCCAGAGGGTAGGAAGAGCGTCGTTCGCGGCCAATCCTCAAGCATACCAAATTTCCTTGCAATACGGTCCCAACACGCTCTGATTTCGAACGCCAAGATCAACCAAAGCGACTTTAAGTATGACTGATCATCTCGAATCGGTCTTCGCTACTTTGACGAATACAATGGTGATCTGGCTATATGTAGAGGTATCGCTAATGTGCTCTAAAACTGAAACACAGAAACACAGAGTAACGCCAACAGTGGTGCTGGATATGGATAGACTGAAGAAGCTGGGAAGATTCATTCCCGCTATGGAAATCAACTGCCGCGAAATTCTGGGCCTTCCTATAACGTCTTTCAAATGTCATGGATGAATCGGGTCAAGAGAAAGAGGAATCAGAGATGCAAGATCTGAACGCACAATTGGATCAGCTGGAGGCCGACGGCTTCTTGCTCATTGAGGGTGCACTCTCATCGGACGAAACAAAGCAGGTTCGGGATCACATTTTCTATGCCAGAGAGCAAGGCTGGCAGGAAGGACTGAATGCCGTCGGAAATATGTGGTTCGACACCTTGCTCGATCGCAAACCCGAGATTTACGCTCCCTTGGTCGGCCATCCTAGTGTGAAACCGATCCTCTTCGCCATGATGGGTCAACAGTGCCAGCTTCGCAGTTACCGGGCCCACATTAATCCCGGTAAGTACCTGCAGGAGTGGCACATGGACTTCTACGGGTATTGGAATGAGAAGCGCGCCACCGGCAACCATCGTCTGGCCGTTCAGCCAAGCAGCATCAATACCACGTTCTATTTCCAGGATAACGTCCCGGGTGAGGGACATCTCAAATTCATCAAAGGTGGGCATCTCTCGGAACCACCCCATTTGTATCCTCGTATCGAGCACGAGAAATTTGAAGAATGGTGCAGGGAGCAGGAGCACGTAGTTCTGCATCCCAAGGCGGGTGATGCCGTGGTATTTCTGAGTCATATCCCCCACCAGGGCGCCAAAGAGAATGACGACATGGAACGATGCAATGTGGTCTG
>JABIQT010000564.1 GCA_018667995.1 Candidatus Latescibacterota bacterium | reverse complement strand
TCTCGGTCGTGCCTGTCGTCACGAGAGATCAGGCATGAAACATTCTTTAGAAATCACCCGTCTAACGGGCACCAGGACGGGAGACAATCCCGTTGTACCCTCTCTTCGTGATACCTGGATAGGGAAATTCGTTAGCTTTTTTCATCTACCGCGTGGCCAGTCATCGAACGGGCCAAACCAGGCGAGCAGGAATCCTTTGTGATAACAGACTTCTCCGTACGACATCCCGTCACTGTATCAATGATTATGCTCGGCATCGTGATTCTCGGTGCCATCTCGCTGGACCGTCTTGGAACAGATCTACTGCCTTCGATCTACAATCCTCGCATTGTCGTAGAGCTACAATCAGGAGAGAGATCCCCTCAAGAAATGGAAGAGCGATATGCCCGTCAGCTGGAGGGCGAGCTACGTTCCATTTCAAGGGCGGTGGACGTTCAGACCGTCTGTCGAATGGGCCGGGTGCTGGTTACGACCACATTTGCCTGGGGCGCAGATATGGATTTCGCACTTCTGGACGTGCAGAAGAAGATCGCACGCTATGAAGCCCAGCAGGATGTGGATCGCGTCACCATAGCACGATACGATCCCCAGGCAGAACCCATTATGATCTATGCATTGACGGGTAATGCCGATAGAGATGTGGACGAAGTTCGTCGCCTCGCGGAGAATGTCATACGACTGAATCTGGAACGATTGGATGGTGTGGCCCGAGTCCAGGTCTATGGTGGCGTCACTCGTGAGGTGTCCGTCCAGCTCAACGAGTATCTCCTCTCGGCCTATAATCTGACCGCCACAGACATAACAGGTGCCATCCGCCAATCTAATGCCAACGCCTCCGGCGGTACCATGGACCATGAGAACCGGTCATATACGATTAAGGGAATTGGCCAATTTACTACAATCGACGATGTGGGGCTCACCGTTGTGGGCTACAAATCCGGTTCGGCGGCGAGTTCAGGGGACAGTCTGAGTACTGGGTCGCAGCAGCAGGGCGGTGTTTTTGACGCGGAAAAAGTACCCATATATCTGACCGATGTCGCCACTGTGAACTATATGCCGGAAGAGCGCACCGACCTGGTTCGTCTCGATGCAGTCACCTCTCTTGGTATGTACATCTACAAGGAAGCGGAAGATAATACCGTGCGGGTGGCCGGGGAGGTAACAGAAGTCCTTGCTCAAATGCAAGTAGAGTTACCGGGATTGGCCTTTACCCCGGTGTATAGCCAAGCGGATTTCATATCCAGCGCCATCGGTGAGGTCGAGTCAACTGCCCTGTTTGGAATTGGCCTGGCGGTTCTCGTCCTGTTCGCATTTCTGAGAAACGCAGGTGCCACCCTCATTGTGAGTCTGGCAATTCCTCTCTCTGTACTGGCGACATTTACCCTTATGTATTTCCAGGAGTTGACACTCAATATCATGACACTCGGCGGACTGGCACTCGGTGCCGGCATGCTGGTGGACAATGCGATCGTTGTGATCGAGAACATATTTCGAAGGCGCCAACTCGGAGAAAGTGCCGCTGATGCTGCCATCCAGGGAACCTCTGAGGTGGGTGTACCCATCATAGCGGCGACACTCACCACCATTATTGTTTTTCTTCCTATTGTATATGTTCAGGGGATTGCAGCAGAGCTATTCAAGGAGCAAGCCTGGGTGGTCGCCTATGCCCTTTTATCCTCGTTGGTTGTGGCATTCCTCTTTATTCCGGCAGCATCGGCCCGTCTTTTCGCCAGGAAATCGCAGGCTTTCGTGCGAGAGCGAATGCGGTTTTTCTGGTATGAGCGATTCCTGGTCTGGGTGTTGGATCACAGAGCGATCGTACTTACCGCCGCCCTCCTGATAACCGCAGGTGCCGTAGCGCTGATCCCTTCCATTGGGGCAGAATTTATTCCTCGCTCGTCGGAGAATCAACTGCAAGTCGATCTGGATCTACAGCCAGGTGTACCTTTGGAGCAGACCGAAGGGGTGATTGCAGGGGTGGAGGCGCGCATAAGACAGACGCTGGGCGACGGAGTCAGTGGCGTGTTTTCCACGGCAAACGTTAACACATCACAGTCCCTCTTTCAGGATGAATCGCAGGAAAGCGAGCATCTGGCTCGATTAACACTGACACTTGACGGGTCGAATCCTGCAAACATGACACCCGATCGTGCTATTGCGCTGCTGCGTCCTCAGCTGTCCGATATTCCAGACGTCGAAGTGTCATTCCGAGTCCGGGAAACCAGTCTGCAGCAGACGGTCGGAGCTGAGGCGGTACCCGTCGCCGTAGAGATCCGTGGTACGGACCTGAGTGTACTGAAGTCCCTGGGTGAACGGGTACAAGAGGCGTTAGCTCAGGTGACGGGGATACATACCGTTGAAACATCCGCCCAATCTGGCCGGCCCGAGATCAACCTTCAGATTGACCGTTTACTGGCGGCAAGCTTCGGTCTGACTGTACAACAGATTGGCGACCGTATTCGGGAGCGACTGTCAGGAGATGTGGTTGCCGAGTTCTTTGGTGAGGGCGAGGATCGAAACATCCGCGTGGCCTTCCCACGTGTGGCCATGACGGAGTTGTCAAACATGCCTCTGCAAACGAGTGACGGGGCCGTTCTCAGACTCAAAGACATTGCGGAAATGGTACCTGGTGAGGGCCCTCGTACCATCCAGCGCCACAATCAGTCAAGAATTGTGATGGTTACCGGGCAGCTTGAAGAAGGCATCTCTCTCAGCCAGTCCACCGCTCGTGTCACGCGCATATTGGCTGAAATTCCATTACCGAACGGATATCAGTTTACCATCGGAGGAACGGAACAGGATCGGCGAGAGTCCTTTGGCGAACTTCGATTTGCGCTCATGCTTTCAGTTATTCTGGTTTACATGGTGATGGCCTCTCTCTTTGAGAGTTTCCTCCATCCCTTTACGATTCTCCTTACTTTACCATTGGCTGGCGTAGGCGTGGTGGGTGCATTTGTTTTGACAGGTGAGCCATTTAGCGTAATGGCGCTGATAGGCGTGGTCATGCTAGGTGGGATAGCCGTCAACGATTCAATCGTTCTCGTGGATTATATCAATCGGTTGAGGGAGGCAGGCGCTGACCGGCACACCGCCGTAGTTCAAGGTGCTCGGGATAGGCTCCGTCCCATTCTGATGACGAGTATGACTACGATTCTTGCCCTTCTACCGCTCACGATCGGTCTGGGTGAGGCCGCACGGCTTCGCGCCCCTATGGCCATAGCCGTCATTGGGGGGCTGATAACCTCTACTGTGCTCACTTTGGTCGTAATCCCCGCAGTATATGATACGCTCGACAGATTCAGATCGGTACCAGCCGACGCCAATGGGGACCGGGGCGCATGATATCTCTCTGTAGTCGTCGGCCGGTCACCGTCTTTATGGTGGCAACGGCACTCTGTATTCTCGGAGTACTGTCCTGGCAGCGTCTCCCCGTACAGTTATTGCCTCAGTTTGTCTTTCCCGAAGTCACCGTTAATACGATCCTACCTAACGCATTCCCCGAACAGTTAGAGCGGGAGG
>JABIQT010000183.1 GCA_018667995.1 Candidatus Latescibacterota bacterium | reverse complement strand
GACGATGGTGTTCTTGCCGTTAAGGCTCAGGGTAGTTCCCAGAAAGCCCGGGTCCTCGGAATAACGCCGCTGCCACAATTCATGACTGATGACCGCCACACGATCATTGCCTGGTTCGTTCTCCCCAGGGAGAAACAATCTGCCCTGTTCGGCCTCAACGCCGAGGATGTCAAAGAAATGCTCGGAAACGGCCGCGCCGGCTACGTACTCGGGATCCCCGTTACCCGTGATATTTACATTTGAAACCGTAAAGGCCGACATTTTCTCGAAGACCGTATTCTGTTCCTGCCAGTCCTGAAAATCGGATGGAGAAATAGCTTCTTGTTCATCCGGATGACCATCCTGAACCATCGACAACGTCATTATTCGGTCGAGTCGCTCGAATGGTGACGGTCGGAAAACCAGGACATCGACTACACTGAATATGGCACTGTTGGCGCCGATTCCCACGGCCAGGGTTAACACGGCCACTCTCGTAACAGCCGGGCTTTTAAATAACATCCTGAACGCGTATTGAAAGTCTTGAAGGATTGTATGCATGAAAGTCTCCGGATCGGGGGAGTATCTGTCACTCGCAAAGTCTTGCATTGAATCCAATGGCAAGTCCGCGGATTAGCCACAGTACATTTGCAATACTCGTGCCAGTGCCCGGGCTCGTTCGTGTCAGATGAACGAAATCGAATGAGTCTTTTAAATGTCGGATAACACAATTCGCTGACTGCGATGCGCAACTGATGATTTTACAGTCATATGGGGTGGGAAATTCAGGATCTGCAGAAATGGTTCTTCGGTTGTTCTGAAATTGTGTCAGGAGATGGGTTGAATATCTCATCCACAAAGATCGGCCGGCTGACCAGGGAAATGGATTTGGGGGTGTTCGAAATCGGGATTCCTGATGTCGGAATCGAATAGTCCGTTGGCCGAAGCTCGTCTATGTCCTATCGGTCCTTATTGTTATCAGAAAAGCGAAACGGGATTTCATTCGTGTCTGCAGGCAGTCTGTAATGGTCCGGTTCCGCGTAGGTGTAGGCCCGGTCGACGACATTGGTCAACAGGCCAACCTTAGACGACGTGTTATGTACGCCATGCCAGACTCCAGGCGGTACAACCACCATTGCATGACGAACCGTGCCATATCTGAACTGATTGATTAGTCCATACGTGACCGACGATTTTCTACCATCATACAGAACGATTTTCAATTGTCCATAATTTATGAACAAACGGTCCGTGGTCAATCCATGTGCGTGCCATGCAGAGATTCCACCGGGCTCAATAGAAGATTGGAAGACCTGGTCCACGCCAGATTGGTCCAGGGACCAGTCAGACCTGAATATCTCGGTCAAATGGCCGTACCCCGTAGTTACACTTTGAACCTCGCGGATGACGACGTCTGCGATCAGTGTCTGGCCAACATGCTGCCAATCGCTCGTCACGTTCTGATCGTCCTGCTTCATACCATCTATGGACCAATCTGCATTCATAAGATCTCAACAATCCTTTCTCGTCGACCTACCAGTGTTTGGACCTGGTGGTCTGCCTGTTATATTATCCGTGTAGCGCGTAGAATTTTGCTTATGTCCCCACAGCTTCATCGCCCTGATGCTCACGAATCCAGGAATGAAGTGGGATATCCTCTGGGCGGGGTGATGTAAATCCGTGACCACCTGATGGTCCCGCACCAAGCAGCTGCCTTCGAATGGGATCGCTTCGCTCCATATAGTGCTCGACCGTCATGTCATCGCGCGGTTTCAGCCACCGATAACTATAGCCAAAGAAGAGCACTTTTCTGGCGTGGTCGGATCGGTTGTGACCCGCGGCATGCCAGAGGCGTCTATCGAAGAAGACGGCATCACCGGGACCTACAATAACGGGTATGGCATCAGCTGGATCCAGGTCTGTATCCTCCGGGAATTCCATGCTATTTCGAGTATGGCTTCCCGGAATGACGTGGAAATTTCCACACTCCGGGGTGCTGCAGTCCGTCAGAAAGTAAGCCACTTTCAAAGATATTCTCGGCCTCGGATCGCCTTCGAGATCAATGTTGAGGCGCCCACTGTCCTGGTGCCATCCCAGTCTGTTCCGTCGGGGTGATTGCCCTTTCGGAAGTGGATCCGTGAATATCATTTGAGAATGGTACAGTTGAATATGCCATCCGAGCAGGCCCCAAACTTTCGGAAAGGATCCTGGCCAGTCAAGCAGCTCGAGAAACAGGTCGTCACTTCCGATCACGTCAAAGTGATTACGGCCCTCCAGCGGACCGCCTCCAGAATGCGGATGCCGTTCCGCATTAACCCGGTCTACCGCTGTGTTCAATCGAGTTACCAAATCGGACGGCAGAACGTCTTTGACGATGATATATCCGTCTGCATCGAAGTCTTCGCGCTCTTTGTCGGTCAAGCAATGTGCGAGGCAGTTGGGATCCATCTGGATGTCCTGAGTATATATGTGCGACTGAATAGCTACCTCTTCGCCTCATGGCAATCGGCAAATCTGGTTGCCTATTATATATAATGAGATTGGGGGACTGTAAACACCAAAAGGTCTTGCAGATACCGTAGATGTCGGCAAATAGAACGAATGTGTTTCTCATGCGAACCGAGAATACCTTGACGCCGTTGACGTCTGCTTTCCGTCCTGGCATTGTGCCGCCATAGAAGCTACCCATCTCTCATGCTGTAGGATGGAATCCCTATACTTGTGAGCTCGTGCGACTGAGGTAGTTGACAATTGACTTCGAGGCAACTGCAGGTTAGATTTCAGATCGATCGACAGTTAGGCGATATAACCATGCCTGCCATGTTGCTATCGCTGTACCGTTTCGGAACAAGCGATTCATCTCCCCGTGGTAATAACACCATCATTAGCAGGCGGAAGATCCGATACTGAACTACGTCTCACCTCTCTCGATATTTGTGCTCAATGTCTTCATTCTGAGTCGCCGAAGTCGGACCGGGTTCACGGGGAGGTCCGCGTCGCTAAACCCACGGGCGGGCAAATCAGTTCGCAGCAATGTTTGAGAAGTAAAATCCCCGATGTTTGAAGGAGAAATACCCTTGCCCTGGACGTTGCGCATGACTACCGCGATTTCGATCGCGGCCGCTCCATTGATCCTATATCTCATTGTCAAATTGATGCGATCAGTATCGCGACTCTGTTGGCCTAACGGCAACCAGGGGAGCGGTCTTGAGCGGCTGTTCTCTCATAAATCTACAATGGGAGCAGTTTTTGCAGGAGTGAATATCTACCCGCTGACTATGATCTTAATTCAGGATGAGATCTCGGATGGGGACCCGTGGACCTATCTCTCCCTCGTCTATCCCTACTGGACTCTGATACTTGTTGTGGCACAATTTGTACCGATCATTCTCCTGAACGACATGCTGAAGTTGCCACTGCGCCGGATCTTCAAGCGAAACCGTGAACGCTGGCTCAAGACTGAATCTTACGGTATCATAGGACTTGTGGTATTCGGTACATTATATGTCGGAAGTACGATGTACAGGGATACGAACACGGTACAGATCTCGAAAATGTTGCTTCCCGTTTCGGAACTGCCGACCACTCTGGATGGCTTTCGTATTGCCCACATCAGTGATCTGCAGGCGGATCCATTGACTACAGATGAGAACATGCAGCGTTATGTGGATACTATTAATGGTCTCAAGCCTGATCTTGTGGTCTTTACTGGCGATCTTGTCACAAGAGGAACGGAGTACATTGATGCGGGCGCCCGCATGATGGGGCGTATAAAGGCAAGGCACGGTGTAATAGCGTGTATGGGGGATCATGACGTTTGGTCGAGTTCGGAGCTGATCGCCATAGCGCTGCGACGAAACGGCGTCGTTGTCCTGGAGAATGGTCACCATGTCGTAATTCAGGATAGTGCCCGGATAGCCGTCAGCGGCCTGACCAGCACATACAGTCGGCGCTCAAGCAGAATATCCACGGATGATCTGGCTGCTTCGCGGCCCCCTGCGGATTTTAATATGATTATTGCCCACCAACCTCGAGAGCATGTGGTAGAATCCGCATCCACCCAGGAATACCATCTATTCTGTGGCGGTCACACCCATGGCGGCCAGGTTGTCGTCGGATGGTTTGGCTGGATCTTCACGCCTGTTATGACGGAGACGCCGTTCCTTGCGGGAGTCTACCAGATGGGAGACATGTCCATCTCTATCAACAATGGTCTGGGGTTGACTATGGCGCCGGTTCGTTTTCAAGCACCGGCCGAAGTTACATTGATTACGCTGACGCGTTCGGCTGATGCCATCTGACGGTTTTGTCCCGCTTCTGTAGGCTGGTGGATACGTTGTTTCTTTCAGAACGACCTGTATAGGATCTTGCCCAGGGCAACGGAATAGGGTATATTATTCGGCGCTTCTTGCTGGCATAGAGACCGGCCGACATTGCGTATCTCTGGATATGGGTTGAAGGTGTCAGTCGCAGTCTCCCCACTTTTTGTCCCGCATCAAAAACGGGTCTCGCGACCCCTCATTAGCTTGGAAATACTGTAATCATGAGTTATGCTCCCGCACCGATCAAACCGACCATACCCTTTGCTGATTTTGAGAAGCTCGACATTCGAGTGGGTACGATTCTCAGAATCGAAGACATCGAGGGGTCCAATAAACTGTTACGGCTCGTCGTTTCTATCGGCGACCATGAACGGAACATTCTGGCGGGTATAAAACTCGAAAGAGATGATCCGTCAGAATTGGTCGGTAGGCAGGCTCTGTTCGTGGTGAATCTTGAGCCCAGAAAGATGATGGGACACACGTCTGAAGGCATGCTCTTTGATATCGGCTATGCTGACGGTGTTACTCCAGTATTGGCGGTACCAGAAAGACCAGTGCCTGATGGTGTCCGTGCCGGTTGAGTCCGGTCTATCGATTACGAACAGGCAACAAGCGAAAGGTTAGACATGTCGACCAAAGAGACACCGAATCTGGGTGATATTCAGAAGGATTTGAAGAGCTTCTTCCAGAACAAATACGGCGCTGACGTGGCATTTGCCCAGGCTGAGCAAGAGGGAACGCCTGCTGGCCCAGAAACCGAGGAAGAGCCTTCAGCGAATATCATGTTCAATATGAAGCCTGAAGAACTGGAAGCTTACCTGGATCAGTACGTGATTCGACAGAGCGGAGCCAAAGAAGTCCTCGCGACGAAGATCTGTACACATTTTAACCGGATCATGTTGGACGAGGAGGACGATTCCGTTGGCAACATAAAAAACAACATTATTCTCATTGGTCCTACCGGTGTGGGAAAGACTTATCTAATTAAGTTGATCGCCAAGAAGCTTGGCGTACCCTTTGTCAAAGGCGACGCGACCAAGTTTAGCGAGACGGGCTATGTCGGTGGTGACGTCGATGATCTTGTCCGAACGCTTGTACACGAGGCCGATGGCAACATCGAGCTGGCGCAATATGGGATCATCTACATTGATGAGATCGAT
>JABIQT010000185.1 GCA_018667995.1 Candidatus Latescibacterota bacterium | reverse complement strand
TAATCTCAATCTCATGATTTTCCTTTCTGAATGTAATTGACTATGAAGCTATTCGGTGCTCTGCTGCACCATGGTTGCTCCGTTATGATTGCCATCCTTAGTTGTCATTAGGCGTATACTTGAATTTCCGTGTTACGGGGTCCTATCGACCCAATGTGAGTCGCTTGCCAGTCACATTGGGAGCCATCCCCAAGTTGTCTCCATATTTCCGGTCCCACCGGTCAGGTCACTGGAGTCGTGTGAGGAGACACCTGGCCACTGAGCGATGCCAGGAAAGTTACTGGTGAAACTCTGAGATCTCGGTCATTCAGAAACAGCGTCCGTTTCGTCTGCTAATCCTCGCGTATAGTCGTTACGGACGAACGTCATCTATCTCCGCTGGTTTGGTGTTGACATTGGAGGTGAATCCTCCATCGATTTGTATACTCACATAGGGTGTCTGGCGTGAGGTAGAGACCTGGACGTTCGCCAGTCTTGGAACGGGTTCCAGGTCCTTGCTCCAGGTCCCGAATCCTGTGAAACTGAGCGTGTCATAGTTGCCGTCCTTGACAGTGGAAGTCCTCGAGTTCATGAATCCCACCCACGTCAATCGATGCATGGTGAAGCTGGTCTCCTGCGAGTGATTCACATACTCAAATGCGGATCGAACACCCGGTTGATTGGAGACGTTGTATTTGTAGGAAAACGACTCTCCGTTGGATGAAGTGACATCGTCCTTGCCACCTTTCTTGGAGAATCCTGCTTCCTCTCCCTCATCCACGGCCTGAATCCACAGAAATGGATCGAGGATTGACCCCGGGCCAGCCGCGAATCCGTTCTTCAAGTCGGGAGCTGGAAATAGAAAGGTCTCCGGGTATGGAATGGTAACCTGTCCTTTAAATCTGAACACCAATTGTCCTTTGCTGTCTGCTTCGAAGAGTGCTGGACCGCGGAATTGGAAGGATTCCTTCGGTGTCCGCGGCTCGACCTCCAGAAGGGCGAAAAACAAATCCTGCCCTATGAGTCCGCGATGCAGCAATTCGTTGAGCAATCTGCCGGATTTGAGGTTGACGGCGCCCACGGAGAGATCGAAAGGGTCGTCCAGGCAGTAGACGTTGGTGAGTGCATACGACAGTTTTGGGAACCGGAGTGTTTCGTTATGCCCCTGTAATCCCCCGAACAGTCTTCCCGGAAAGGACTCGGTCAAAAGAGACGGTGGCGGATTCGGTGACAACATGATCCCCCCGGGTGAGAAGCAGGTCACCGCTACGGAAACCGAGTCACCAAAACGCTCACCAAACTGGACCTCTACACGGCCGAGCAATTGAGAGCGCCCTGTCGCTTCACCACCCAATTCGGACATATTCAATGAGAATTTATCACCAAAACTGGTATTGTGGGCAAAGGTGGTATATTCACGGATAGTATTCGTTGGGATTTCGGGTACTAAGTCTGTTCCGGCTGCCTCCGGTGGCTTGGTGCTGAGATGAATATGAGGATGAAGCTGCATACCGTGAGCGGGAATAGTCGCATATTGTAACGTGGGGCTGCAGAATGGAAGCGGGAATCTTGCCCGCTCTTTTAACACCATGCCGAGGGGTACGAATGTGGTTCCGAAGAACGAGAAATCCAGGTTGCCATCGGATCGCTGCTCAAACCGCGCCCATGCCGATCCGTATTTACCCGGAAAGCTGATAGGGACATCCGGGAACTTTGGATTGGCTCTTACTAGTGATAGCAGCGCAGTATTCATGAAACGGTAGTGGATTTCAAGATCCGTAACCTCACCCGTCTCCAGGTTGAGCTTGCCCGAGGAGACTAGTTCCGGATCGTCCTTCACGGAATTGTGGCAGGCGGGTAGTTTGAAAAACTGAGGAGCCTTGAGTATCCCGTTGTCACCCACCATGCCTTCTTCGTGGGAAACCTCGAAATGAGTGACATGATCCACCGGTTGCTTGAATTTGATGCGAATCTGGCCCTGAAGATGGCTGTCCACCATGGCCAAACCGCCGAACAGAAGCTCTCGGCCGCTTCCCCACAGCGCTTCTTTCTCATTGCGACAATTGACGCCTCGAATAGCATCTCCATAGAAACTGGCCTCTTTGTCTATGGGAAGAACTTGCTCCAATGAAGTGGGAAGCGTCAATGGCAATTCAGATTTGAAATCCTCCAAAATGGCGCCAATTTCTTCGTTGCCATCGCTCTCTATTTTCACGTCAGCGATTGGATCCGTAGGGCTATGATCAACACCGAGGTCACTTTGGCTGCGAACCTCCGGTTCTTGAGTCCGATCTGGACCAAAGAGATCCTCGGAGGCAAGCACGGGGCCTTCTGCGCGTCGGTAGTCTGCTACTGGGTCTCGTGCGATTACAAGACCCAAGTCTACTGGTGCGAATTCCGCATCGTAGATGCTATTGAGCAGGCGGAGGACGTCGTTGGCAATCAATGCCTGGCCGGTTGCTCCCGGATAGTATCCATTCAGCTGGTAGAATCCACCCAAGAAGTCGGCCGTGAGCCGTCTCGATCCGAGTGAAATACCAATTTCCTGCACACGCTTGAAAAGCCCGTTTAGATCGTATGCTACGGCTGTGTGTTCCTGGGCAAGTACCAAAATGTCTTTATTCATGGCCGACACATGATTACTGACTTGCTCAAGCCACACGCCGGGTACCACGGACCCTTCCGGAAGTGGGCTGGCTTCACCAGCTATCAGGTGGCACCCCATTTCCATCAAACCGTCCACCGAAATTCGATCTCCCTGATTCAGGTGATAGGCGGCCATTAAGGCGGATGGTTTCACTTTCAGAAGACTAGCAGCTGATTCAATGCTAGAAAAATAAGCCGTATCGCCGGGGTCAGGTATCGTCATGGCAATTACTTCTGATCCTGACGCTCGTAGATCTGACAACAAACGGCCGAAATTCTCCCTAAACGTCTTCAGATCTGGCAAGGCATCAGGGCCCTGCGCCACTGCAGCCTCAACCACCTCGTGGTATCCGAGCTCGACGACGCTAACGGTGGGGGGCCAACGCAGGGCATACTCCAATTGTGTCATGAGTGGTCCATCACCCTCATGGATCATGTCCGGCATACCCAGTGTCATATTGGTCAGTGTCTGCTTCGCATCCGAACGGTGTACCAGTGGTTCTATCGGTCGCCGCTGTAGTGCGTCTTCAAGGTGGTATCCGGGAATGGAGAGGTTGTGAACGGCGTGGGTCGGCGGAAACTCAGAGAGTCCTGTAGTCTGTAAGAGTGCTGGCACACGTACCGGCAGTTCGGGAAAGCCGGCCAGGTCACCGAGACCGGGGGCTTCCAAAAGAGGTTGGTTGAATTCTGTGCCAAACTGTCGGCCAAGTAACGCACTGAAACTCGTGATCTGCGATTCTTCACTGAGGCTGAAATCTCCCATACCGGCCGCGAGACCTTCTCCCAGAACCACAAAGGTCTTTACGTCCAGATTACCACTCTTGACGGATACGGGAGGCGGGGCATCCTCATCGGTCAAAACGCTCGCGGGAGTGCTCGACTCAGTTTCTGAAGATATTGTGTTGAAGATTAGGTCGACCACGCTGCGCTGTATCGTATCGCCACCCTTGTAGAGGCCGTGCATTCGACTATCCAGCTGCTCCTCTGTTGCACGCGCGACGGTGTCGAGGGCCGATGTCGTACTACTGTCTTGGATATCTTCTTTGTCTCCTGATAACATCTGGCTGATCTGCTTCACGCCAAACAAGGGAACTGCCATGGAAAAACTGATGATAGACTTTATGGTTTCACGCACCGTGCGGCTCCTTCACATATATTGGATATTTCGACAGGCACAGCATTAACCAGGAGTACTGAGATCTCACGAGCTCTGTCCAGTCTTTACCCATTCGGGTAAGGAATCTTCGTCCTGCCAATCGGGAATCTGACGCCAGGAGCGAAGGGAGCCCAACAGTGTCTGGTAATGCTGCATGGAATGCTTGACTAGGAAGCCCTTAAATAGCTGTTCCCGGTTTATGGCTAACTGTTTCGAGGCCTGGCCGCCGGTAACCTGATTAAGTAGAGATATGGAGGGTAAGGTCGGATCCATATTCTCGCCCTTCAATGGCAATCGGTCAAGTGCGTTCTTAACCGGTGAGAGTAATTTCGAGGTCATGCCAAATGAGAGCATGTCCGCCAGTGAGAAGCCCCACTCCACCGGGTCAATCGTTAAATTCATGACTTTCTCTGGTTGATCAGAGACAAAGGCCATGCGAACACTTGTTTCGCCGCTGTCGCGCACTTCGAAGTTGATCGTCTGGAAGGCAGCTTCGAATTCACCAGGGCCATATGCGAACATGCCTCTGGTAGGGTTCTTGACGAAGGCATATCCAAAACCGTAGCGCCCCAGGACGCCCTCTTCGGGATCCTCCTGGTCACAGATGAACTCTGGAGTTAGGATTAGATATCCTTCCTCCTTCATAGGCATGGTCATCTGTGGCCCGTCCGTCCCCAGAGGCTTGACCGTGACACTAAAGTCAAAGACTCTTAGTTTGACGACGATCCATTCGTAAGTGTCTCCTATTTCGCGAAGGTCGACTATGTGTGCGCTTTCCGCCTCGGAGAACTTGTCGATTTCTCCCGTTGCCCGGCTCTTGTAGAATACCTGCTTAAATCCCATGCCTTTACGATTTATCTCTTCTTTTGGCTGCATGCTTAAAGCGTCGAGCAATGTGGAATTGGTATGTCCGTTGGGAGAAACGTATTCTTCCGGCAGACGGAAATCGCTGACGCGCATGAAATACTTCAGCACAAATTCGCGAATTTGATTTTTCATCCAATTCGCAGAGGCGGTCTTAATTTCCTCGGCCCCCTTCGGGCGGTCGTAGAAAACCTCATCGACCACACCCATCACCGGCATAGTCGTACCGTCAACGGGAGCGTCTCCGAAGAAACCTATTGTTCGCTCTGGTCTGCGATAGGTATGGACGAGGTCGAATTGCTCAGAGAATCCATCGTTCGCTTCTGCTTGCTCCCACCACGTCTTCAGGGCAACGCCGTGAGCGAGAAATTTGTCCACACTTTCCAGAAGAGCGCGCTCTTCCTCAGTCAGAGATGCGAGTGTTTCGGCTGTTGCCATGGGTGTTCCCTCCAGCTACTCTTAAGCCTGCTCTATTTGGGCGGTGATCCGTACTATTGATTGATAGCGAAACAGCTCTCCCAGTCGCCATTCTTTTTTGATTTTCGGATAGTATTCGCGAATGGCACTTTCAGACGGGCCTGCAACGAATTCCTCCCACCGGGCCACGTCCCCAGCGTCTTCATCCTCGGGACGATAATCGCGAAAGGCTTTGAGGGACGGATCATTCGGAGCAGAATCCAGCCACGTTATCAGAGCCGTACTGACGCCCTGCGAGAATGAATCGTTGTCTGAAATCAGCCGATGGTGCGTTGATAAGAACAGATTCATGATCTGAGGGTGCCGGATGTTCACGAGCGTCAGCGGCCAGGCAATGCCAGCTATGGCGTTCCGCCTGCCAAGTCCGTGCGGCGCCTCCGTCTGTGCCATCTCTATGGCGCGTCCGGCAGAACCAAAATGGGGTACAAAGTTAATCGGCAGAAAATACAGTCCTCTTCCGATACCGTGCCAGAACAGGGACAATATATCCAGGTCGATGTCACTAAGCTCATGGTCGATCAGCGGCACGAGCCGAGGATGCATCGTCCGCGCCACGAGCCCCAGGGCTTCCAAGGCAATCTCGGTATAGCCCTCGCGCGAATTCTGGCGGCACATGGCGATAAACCTGTGGAGTGCTTCCCGGATCTCTTGTCGGGAGCTCTGTAGGGGTAGGGAATTCAGCACATGCGTGGCAAAAGACAGTCCCATTCCCGCGTGCAGTGTGATCAGACTCGATCCAGGCAGTACAGACAGGTGTTCCTCTTGTAGCAAGTTCTTTGGCAGACGATCCTCGCTGAAGCACCGATTGGCGTAAAGGTGACCGCAGCCCTCCGTAGCCCAGACGGCGTCGTAGGGTTCCAGGGCCTGTGCACGGTCCACAAGTTCCGGTAGCGTTACCCCATACCCGGGTTTCTGATCGATGACAGACTCCACATACTCAAACACACCAAAAGCCTGTAACTTATTCTGGAATTCCTGCAGGACCAGGTGGTTCTCGGCCCCCGGGATCATGGAATCCACTGTTTGTATCGCCTGTCTTACCAGATCCAAACTGGTTCCCGGGCTTAGCCGATCGCTAGCTGCGATGGCGCCCTGTAGCAAGTGGCCGATACGATCCTCAGGATTCTCGTTGGGGAGGACCCGCTTGGTCAGCATGCCGAGACCTGTGGTAGACAGGTCCCATGGCAACCGCATTATCGATTTTGTCAACTCACCAATCATTGTTCGTCTTTGCCTGTCGATAGAGGGTATTACCGATCACCCGGGTTGAACCAACTCATAAGCGATTTGCCTGTAGCACTCGCCTTTTCGGCCATATTGGCGAAACTCAACATGGCGCTGATGGCTTCTGACGGTTTAAAATGGCCGCCCTTCAGCGTGTACATTCCGTAAAGATATGCTGTCATGAATTCCTGGATGACGGCGTTATCCTTCATTTCTTCCTGTGGTGGTTCGGACATAAAATGGCTCCCAGTTTCGTTGACAGATAAGGCCGAGGCCTTATCTGCATCCTACAGGGGTTAGCAATCGAACATGTAATACACTACGTGAATTACTGTGAAAAGCATCTTAAACATCTTAGTCAGTATCAGTTTCTAAGGGCGGCCACAAGCTCCTCGATCTGTTTCTGATGTACGGCTTCGTGATTCGTAATGAATCGCAGCAGCTCCACGAGGTTATTCTCTCCGAGCAACGGATGGTAATGGATACACTCGGTGTAGTCCATCTCCGGCTGTCCGGAGAATAGCTGCTCCATGTGGTCAGGCCCCGCCTTCAGGTCCTCCCAGAGCGACTCCAATGGCCGCCCCGGTCTGGGTTTCGCAACCTCCGGAGCCTGAGCAGGTATCAATCGAGACGATATTACAAAATTCCGCACCGCTCTGGGAAGGAACACATTCATGATGTTGAACGGGATCTCCGCAATGGGAAGCAGCACCTTAGGTATGAACAGAATGGCAGCATCGATATCAGAGAAATCGCGCCTCAAATATGGTCGGGCACCGGACGCCTTTAGTCTGAACAGCTCCTCGATTTCACGGCTGTAGACCAGATCCGACAGGACTAAGTGGTCCAAGACCTCTCCAACGGACCAAACACCTGGCCGAACGGGACTGTCCAGGTCATCCTGCTCGAGAGCCTCCACCAGGTCCATGGTCCGCGATCGTGTCGTCCTGACAGCGCTCAACTCTTTCAATTTAGTGTGAGGCATTAAGCTTCCTGATGTTCCGATGATTCAACGGCCATGAAACTATTCTATGATTGATATCTGAAAATCTGGCCCAGGCGTTCGTCCTGTACGAGTTGAGGATACGTGCTTTTGAGGGTCTTTTCGCAGGCCTCGCGGACACCTGTGTTCCAGAACGAACTGACTTCATTTCCTGCCTCGTGCTCATAGTATTGCGAAATGAATTGGGCGTCCGGAGTGGTATCTTGCCGCATCATAATGCCAGAGATCACGCCGTTTGTGAGAGCGTCATTCTGAGTCAGAAACTCCTGCTGCAGCCCAATCCAGTTTTCCATGACCTCAGGATGGCGGATATTCACCATGGTAACGCCCCAGGCCAACCCGGAGATGGCATTGCGAAGGGCGACGTCATCTGGCGCGAGACTCCGAATCATGTCCGTAGCATGAGAGATAGACCCATAGCCTGGAATGAAATTAATAGGCAGGAAATAGGTAGCCCGGCCTACACCATGCCAGAAATACTCATAGACTTCGGTGTCCAGTTGGGCTAGCTCGTTGCTCACCAGCAGCACCATTTCGGTCGGTCGGGTGTCACTGTAAAACTGTCCGTGACGAGAAATGAGCCCAAGTGATTCCAAGGCCGCTCCTTCATATCCCGGGCGGGAGTTTTCCTTGCAGAGGACGATGAACTCCTTGAGCACCTGCCGGATTTCGCTGGCGGGACTAAGATGATTTATGGTCTTCATTAGATGCTGGGCGAAGGCCATCCCAATTCCAGCATGGAGCATGGTCAAGCTCTCTCGCGGAAGGTCGTCATACTCTTTAGCGCTGAGGATACTCTGGGGAACCATGTTTCTCTTCCAGAAAGTATCTCCGTGGAAATGCCCGAGTCCTTCAATGACCCAAAGTTTAGGATACTCTTCCAGGGCCATAGCACGAGCCACGGCCTCTGCCAGAGGC
>JABIQT010000645.1 GCA_018667995.1 Candidatus Latescibacterota bacterium | reverse complement strand
TTCACGACATTTGGCGACACGCCAGTGGCCAAGCGGATTGGAAAATCCGCATCCGTTTTCAGAGCAAGGTCTACCAGGTCTTCGTCTTCTTTTGCCAGCATATGATGCAGAAACCAGGGGTCGATCAGTCTTTCCGGTTCGGTGCCGATGGCCGACACAAAATCCACTGTTTCAAGGCACCAGTCAGCTTCGGTGGCTCCATACTGCTTCAGCAGTTTCTTCATCTCATGACAATAGTCGGGGTTTGTGTGACCGACAATGTCAAGACATGCTCCTGAGGAGTCATATTCCGCATTCGGGTCTGCGCCGGCATCAAGAAGTATCCTGGCCACGTCCAGGTGATTATGTGCGGAAGCGAGGAAGAGCGCGGCGCCGCGAGGAGCATCCATCTCTGGGAGATTTGGATCGGCGCCATGGTCAAGTAGAAGTTGGACAAGACTTGTGTGACCTTCCCGTGCAGCTCGCGACAGAGGACTTCTGTGTGTGGGGCCCAATAGGGATGCGTCCTCAGGGCAGATTCTCAAGATCTCCGCTGCCTGCTCTTCATCGCCCATGCTTACTGCTGCAGCGAGGCTGTAAACAGCCCCCTGTGAGATTAAAACCCTCACGAAGACCCAACGATCAAGATTCGCGTCCTCGGGTAAGTCAAAGGAGTGTGGATGAAACCAGAAACCATGGCCGTCACCGGGGAAAAAATCGATAGCCACATCCAGGGCGGAACGCCCATCGATGCGTCGGGCACCCATATCCGTTCCGCATGCCAGAAAAAATGGGATCAAGTCCAATCGGCGAGATAGCACGGCCCAATGAATGGCTGTATTTCCAGTTGCATCAGCCGCACGTGCTAATTCCGGACTGTCGGCAATGATTCGATTAATCTCGTCCGAGGGCTCTATGAGTATTGCTCCTGAAAGTGAGTCAAACAGCGGGCTATAGTTGAATCGTTCTCTCATGGCATCCAGGAGCAGATCACAGGTCGCCTGATCATCCCTCTCTGACGATCTGTCCAATAGGTCGTCCCAACGGATGACCAGCGATCGACATCTCCCGGGATCTGCCCCTGCAGCAAGGAGGGGCGCCACCAGGTGTGGATGGCTTCCAAGTACGGCGAGCGACAGCGGAGACTCATACCAGAAGTCCGCATGGATCAAATTCGGATCTTTTTTCAACAGCTGCAACACCGTGGACTCATCTCCCGCGAGTGAGGCACGTAGGATCATCCACGCATCGTTTCCATCCAAGGTTATCAGGCCGTGTATGTATTCTGGGGTCCGCATCGAAAATGGCTGTATGAGGCTTGCCACTCGTGCGGCGAATTCTCTGTTTCTTGATGGAGCGTGTTTCGGTAAATAATCAGCTACCATGTTGACCATCCCCTCGCGGAGTCGCCTCCTTCCTGAATGCAGGCGACTCTTAACTGTATTGACGGGCAACTCGAGAAAACTGCCGATCTCACGCATGCTGTGGTCACCCATATAAAAGAGAAGGATGCACTCCCGTTCATGCTTCGGTAGTAATCCCATGGCCTGTCGCAGCTGGTGCTGGAGTTCTTTCGTTTCGAGATACCCGTCTGGTTGCGCATCTCGGGAGGCAAGTCCTGACAACGCATCATTTGACACTACCGGTTCGCGGCGTCTGCGGCAGATTCGGTCGCAGTGCTTGAAGATGATCTTTCTAAGCCACGCCGGGAATGTGGTTGGATGATATACCTTCAGTAGTTGTCCCCAGGCTTCCACAAACGCCTCCTGCGCGGCGTCTTCGGACAGCTGTAGGTCGCTCAATATGGAGTAAGCATATCCGACCGCATAGTCCTGAAATCTCAGGACAAGATCGTCGTAGGCTTTTGAATCCCCGTTCTGGGCACTATAGAAAATGAGTGACAAGTCGTCCAGAATTGCCTCCCGCTATGAGTTGTCCAGCCAGTATCCCATTCAAAGCCGCAAAGGTTGTTAGAGTACGTCGTTTTTCATAGAATGAACCGGGAGATCCCAGCGGGTGGTCACGGCTGAGATGCCTTGGTTGCTCGGCACTGCGAGCGACTCTATCATTTCGTCTCACGCATCAGCGTAAATTCGACACCCCTGTCCTCCTGGCCGTCCGGGGTGATATTGTACATAGTCACCGTTAGCGTATTTGGATGCTCGAGCGTGACCTCGGTGCGCCATCCCCAAGGGGGACCGCCAGGGACATCATAGGCTCCGATTACTGAAAATCCGGTGGGGGTGCCTCTTCCCTCGCATGACATCATCGCGCTGCCCATATGAAACGAGTCTACCCAGACTGCTTGAAATGTTTCTCTGTCTGTGTTGAAGCCAAAAAGGTACCGCCCTTCGAATGGTTCTTCTGTCACTGTACTGGTGTAGTTGAACTCACAGAAGCGTCCCGCAAGCAGAATTGCTATGGTGCCCGCAACCTCAGAGGTGTCGGCCAATTTCTCAGGTTCAAACCATGTACTAGAAGTGCCCGTCCAGGAACCGGAAATAGACTCAAACAGCTCCGTAGGGGTAAGATTGGTCGGTCCATCCGTTTTGGTGTCGTCACTCATCTATAGCCTCCTATTGGCCACCATGGTCGTCCGGGTTATCGGGAGTTTTTCATTGGAATCAGATTGCCTGGTCCGTCGCCCCTGATCCTGTCGAACCAAGATATCCGCTCACTGTTTCGTAATCTCACAGCGGTCCCACCATTGCCGCAGAGCCCCCTAACGCCACCCCGGTCGGGGAAGCCCCCTACGACGAAGCTCTGCGGCCAGTTCTCCCATGTGCTGGTGCGTGTGGCGCAAGACGTATAGCGCTCGGTCGAGATAGCACATTCCTTCTTCATGAAATTGGACATCCGGGGCGAGTAGCCCACCTGTTTGGGTACCGATGCTCGCGATACTCTGAAGCCACTCGCTGTTAGCCACTCGAGTGTCACCGAGGTATTCCAGCGTGGCTATCTGATCGGGGAGGCGGTCAGCGTCTGTTGATTCCCAATCTATACCTGCCCTGTGTCCCCACACAAATTCACTCATGTTGCGGCGCGCATAGAAGTCCACGGTTTCTATGGTGTGGTAGGCAAGCCGAGCAGGGGTAAGGTATGAGAAATCGGCTGAACGCCAGTCTTGTTGCCGAAATGCCTCGATAGTCTCGCAAAGCATGGTCCACGCATTCTCATATTGGGCATCGATAGATGCAAGCAATCTGGCATTTTCATTCATGGAAATTCCAGTCGATACGAGTGGTCTGATCGGTGGTTCGGATACAATCCATGCAGATAGAAATCATTCTTCGGGACTGAATATCTACCTACTTGATGGCACTGTGATCAGGGACTAATCTTGGATGAAGAGCGTTAAGGGCGCCACCGGTTTGCGGAAAGGGAGTGTGTCCCACCACTCCGAGTCTACAACTTCGATTCTTCTTTGAGCCTGCCAAGCGAACAACAGGCGTTGTACTAAGGGGGATCGCTATGCAAACTACGCCAGTTCTAAACGTCGATCAATTGAAATCGCAGGCTCGCGAATTGCAGGCAGGCTATGGCTCTCTGAATGGCGAAACCCTACGCCGGGTGCGGTGTCATTTTGCCGATAGGCCCCGCCCGAATTCCCCCGTAAAATCGTTATCGTTGAGCCAGGCCCAGCTCGTGATTGCCCGAGAAAATGGGTTCAAGAGCTGGCCTCGATTGAAGCACCACACAGAGGCCGGGAAGCTTGTTTCGGCTGATGTGTTTGACCGGGCAGTAGCTACGGTCATCGGCGGTGATGCGTTCGGATTGTCGAGACTGATTTCCGGAAACCCAAGAATCGTTCATGGGCGATCCGCTTCCAAGCACGGTGCGACCCTATTGCATTACGTGGCTGCCAATGGGATAGAAGATAACCTCCAGAAGACTCCCCCCAACGCCCCAGAGATAGCTCGTATATTGATTCGTGCTGGCGCCGAAATCGATGCACTGGCGAAGACCTATGGCTGTGGTCTGAACCAGACAACGCTCGCATTACTGGTTAGCAGTTTCCATCCAGCTCACGCTGGAGTGCAGGCGGAGTTTGTTCATGTGCTGGCTGCCGCAGGTGCGGCTATTGACGGTCTATCCGATGACGGGTATCCATTGCGCCTCGCGATTCAATCGGGATATCCTTTGGCAGCGAAAGCCCTGGTTGAGGAAGGCGCAAGAGTGGACAGCATTGCTGATGCTGCCGGCCTGGGTGAGACGGATCAGTTGGCGATTCTCATCGGTGAAAATACGGAACCGAGACTGCTCCAGGAGGGCCTGGCATTTGCATCCCGGTGCGGTGAATCTGGTACTGCGGATATGCTCTTGAAGTCTGGTGCAGATATTGATTTCCTGTGGGACGGAGGCGGTACGGCGGTCCATGATGCCATTCTCTGGGACAGGTCTCAAATGGTCCAATTCCTGGTTGCTTCCGGGGCCGATCTGGACATGAAACACGGACAGTTCAACGCAACACCGCTTGATTTTGCCAGCTACAATGGAAAGGTAGACATCGTGAGGTTCTTACTCAAGCAGGGAGCCGACGATCTGGATGTCGCACTCGAATCGGCAGTGACGCAAGGGTATGCTGAGATTGCGGACCTACTCATGCAAGCCCGAAGAGATCGTTGAATTCACTCGCCATATGTGTATAAATGGATCATGTAGGAGGAGCGGCAATGGGAAAAATGAATGTTAAGCTCTGCATTACACTGGTAGGTCCACTTGCCGGCGTGCTGTTCTGCCGGGCTAAGGGTTCCGGTGCCAAGACCGAATTTATCGATGCTACCGTATCGAACGGCCAAGACCTCTCATTCACATTTGAGGTCGCGGTCAAAAAAGTAACTTCGGCTGAAATTCCTGATTTCGGTGGGGCGTTTGTTCAGGGCAAAGCAGGCGCGCGTTTCGTGTATTTGAATATCGGACAATATGCCGGACAGACGGATTCTCCGTGGAAAAGGCGTGCGAAGGTCGGATTGACAGGCATTTCCCACACCATGCTGTTGGCCGCAGCAGCTATAGATGGCAGCTGTATCAAGTCCTCTTACGCCGCCACCGCGAATGATGGAGGACCGGCGTGCGCTTCCGTACCGTTGCTGGACGGGGTTGGACGGTTGGATAGCGAAGAGGCGATAGGATAGCCCGCTATGGGCCTACAACCTCGAGCAGCAAGCCATCCGGGTCCTTAATGATGAGATATCCATCTGTCATACGAACGGTCTGAATCTCCACGCCATTATCTACCAGGTAGTCATGCGCCAGTCCCAGATCCTGGGCATAGAGATCAAAGGACAGCGCTGCTGTTTCCCCATAGGTGATGATCCGGGAAGGCTCCTCCGCTATGGGCAGCAAGAGCACGAAGGCAGATCCGCATTTCAGGCGATGTGCACCGTGGTCCTCTGTAACATATTCGAACCCCAGTATATCGCGATAAAAAGCGAGAGATCGGTCCGCATCGGTGCACAGTACATTGGTTTCACCGATTTCAAATCGTGGTCGGTTCATAACTACCCGTTGTTTTGAATACATATTTATGAGTTCTGGCCGATTTCAGCAAACGTGCTGTGCCCGGCGCAGGTGTCGATTGGTTGGCGGTCTATTCTGCCCTCTTCGGCATCAGTTTCCCGAGCCCCTGGCCGATGCTACAGGCCACGGCTCCACTGATGACGTTTGGTACGATTGCTGCGAGTCGCGTTACCATGGCATCACCGAAGGCCATCTTTTCGGCCACATTCAATGCCTCAGGATTGTTAAAGTAGGAATCCATGCCCAGCATATAGGTCACCAGGGTGGACGCGACCACAAGTAACTGCCCCACCAAGACGATAATCACCGGAGGAACCAGAGTCTGCAGAAATGTGAGATTGTACAGCCTCGGTGTAAACGCGCCGTAGCACAACGTCACATAAGTACATGCGAGCACGATGCTGAAGATGACGTTGCCCCTCGGAAAGTACGGTACGCCGGCGAGACTTATTCCCCACCTTCCGAGAGCTGAGATCAGGATCACTACGACACCAAACTTCGCTATGTTCCAATAGGTGCCCATAGTCTGTCCAAACATGGTAATCTCCTTTATGTCGTCGGTCCTGTGGCAGGACCAAGGTCGGTGTGTTAGCCCGCTACATGCGAGGTTAGCAGATAGTGCACTGCGAGATTGGTATAGTCTCCCCAGCGCGCCGCGAACGCTCTGATCTGTTCCTCAGATACCTTTTCACCTTTGAAATAGAACCGTTCGATCGATTTCCTCACCGCAAGGTCGCCAGCAGCGATGGCGTCTCCACGCCCAAGAAAACGCGCCAGAAACCAGTCAGCGGTCCATCTGCCCACCCCGAGTAAGGCGGTGAGTTGCTTGACCCCCCTATCGTCAT
>JABIQT010000186.1 GCA_018667995.1 Candidatus Latescibacterota bacterium | reverse complement strand
AGTCGTGTGGTATCCATCTATCGCTCCGTTTTAGAATTGAATTTAAGGACGTAACTGTCGGGTACTGTATCGTGAACACCTTATTCCCCGGCGAACCGCACGCCAGTGCCTAGGGATCATCCACGGACCTGGCAGGGATAAGACCTTGATCATGCAGAAATCGCGAGGCTTCCGCTGCCGCAGATGCTTGGCCGCGGGCTGACCAATGAGAGTCTGATGCAAAGTAAAGCGTCATGGGTTGGCTATCGGCCTTGAATATCGGGAGAAGGTCCAACGTAGCAATACTGTTCTTGCGGCCAAAAGCTACCAGCCAGCGATTTGGCATTTGAAGATCGTATTTCGCCGGGTCAAACGATATCAGATCTCCAACCTGACGCTGCCAGAAATCCGGCACGACTTGACCGAGCTCAGGAATCAACAGATGGACGAGTTCGGCATGGTTTTCCCGCGTCCATGTTCCGAGCGAGGTGAGTAATGAGTCCGTCGCATTATACCCTACAGCATCCCTGGGTGCCAGGTCCTTTCTGTATTGATCCAGCCACCAGACGTCACCTTCCGCCGGCATTTCGCGTAACCTGAACATGGTTAGAAGTCGATGATACCTTTCGCGCAGAAACCGGTACGCTTCGCTATTTTGAGCAAGATACGATTTAAAAGTGAACTCGCGTCCAGCACTCGCCTTATTTGACTGGTAAAACGCCTGCTCTTTCTCTGCAATCGCTAGCTGGTTGGACGCCATGCGTAGACCGTTCTGACTTATGTCATTGCCAATGTAGAATCCCAGTACAATTATATCAGGCTTGAGCCGAGGTCCGAGACGAGACAACCATTTCAAGGACTGCCATGTATCGAAGGCTGGCACCCCTGCATTAATCACCTCAAATCTGTCAGCGCGACCGCCTTCATTGAGCTGAGTTTCCAGTTGCCGGCAAAAGGTATTTTGAATATCGACACCGGGGCCATATATGAATGAATCGCCAATAACGAGCACACGGACGGTGTTGTTGGCCTTGGGTCCGTAATCTCTGTCACTTCTGATTCCAGCGCTGTTGGTTTCCTCCAGTGCATCAAAGACACCACGCAGATATGCTCTCGACTTGAAATTGGATTTCAATCTCCAACCCAGAGTCGAATCCGGCTCTGTTCGTATCGGCGTAATCGCGCCGCTCTGCTTCCACCAACTGTACGTTCGAGCCGCACCCTCAGCGCCCGCAGCCAAAACAATCGCCGCGCCTGCGAAGAGCACCATGCCACCGAGAACTACTTTCCTTTTTGGGTAGGGGCGTGATTTCCGTGTCATCCGGTGTACTCGCGTGATTGGTAGGCCGCAAACCCCTATTTTCGAATCGTACGACTGACTCGGCTAGAGGTCTCGGTTGAGAAACGTCATTCGGAAACGTTTTTCGTTCTTTCAGTTCCTCGGAAGGACAAAGAATCCCAGAGAATCGATTGAGGCCGAACCAAACAGGCCCATTCCTCCTTCAATACTAAATATGGGACGCTCAAAATTGTCGCCCGCCAGGCCACCAAACCCGTCGTTTTGAGTCTCCGGACTGGATCGGGCAAAGTCGTACCAGTTGTCGTCCAGCGCATAGATCTTCAGCTGATGCCGCCCACCGAAGGCAATTGCGAACCATGGCAGACGAAGATTGCCTTCGGCGACCTCAAGCGGTGGAGAGCTCGTCTCGCGTTCAAAATCCCGGAAGTCCTCGTCATCCAGGAAATCACCAATGATCACGAAATCGGAGGCCGGGTCCAGACTGAGGATTCCTACCTGGTAAGCCTGCACGTCTATTCTTTCAAAGCGCGCCTCCAGCAGGTGTTCCTGGTATGTCACCTGATTCTCAGGTGCTCCAAAGACATCAGGCGGGGTATCTCTATAGGTTCGCAGAGATGAGACCGGCTGCAAAGTTTCCTCATTCAAGAGGACCACTTCATCAATATTGAATCGTTTTGGTGTCGTTGTGTTTGCCTGCAATTCCGTGCTGCCGGATCGTATAAATAGACCGTAGGACGTCTCGGGTAACACGACCGGTGCGATTACCGGAGGAAGATATCTTCCTGCAGTCAGAGGATCCTCGACAAAATCATACTGTGTCGTGCCTTGGGTTACCGATACCGAAGCACCAGCAACGGCCGCAATCTCCTCGGAATAGGTAACATTAGGAGCAATTGTCTGGCGCAGGAATAGCGGAGGCAGGGCCTGATCTACGATCAACGTAGCATCGACTACGAGGATCCCGGCTTGATTGGGACCAAAAAGGGATGACGGTGACCTGTCAGCAGCGCATGAAAGAAAAACAGTTAGAAGAAGGCAAGAAAGATACTTCATTTTTACCTCGATATTTACATTCGGACAATAGCCACAACTGCAAAAGAATGCTGGTCGAACTACAAGCTGGCCTAGATAGGAAGTTCCTCTCCGATGGCGATCTAAAAGCTAAAATTCACGCCAAACGTGGGTATTACTGGCAATTGTTTCACGACCTCAGGTACGGTGGAGGAGTTCTCTGTATCGTATTGGATAAACCATTCATTTCGACGGCTGTAAAGGTTGAATATCTGGACGTACCACTCAGCCTTTCTGCCGAACATACTAAACTCCCTGGTGAAGCTCACGTCAAGCCTGTGGTAAGGCAGCAGGCGGGCGCTATTACGCCCTCCCGGCAAAACAAAATCATCATCAGGCAGCACTCCTGTCGCCGGTGAACGAAGAGAGTATCGTGCCGATGCCGGGGTAAACGCCTGCCCCGTGGCATACACGTAGCTCGAGCCCAAAGTCCATTTCCCCGTTCGGTATTTGCCCACCAACGACACATCGTGCCTACGATCGTATTTT